>JBDTAJ010000016.1:0-2917 GCA_039924705.1 Rhodanobacteraceae bacterium | reverse complement strand
TGGCAAGGCATCACGAGGAAGATGTATGTCGATACATAGACGAGTGATAACGCCGCCATGCGGGCAAAGGGCCCCGGCCCGAAGGGTTGCTCCGCAGCGGCCGCCATACGGCGTTGCGCGCCTTGGCCATCGAGTGGCTATGGCGAGGCGGCGCGCACCTTGTCTGGCAAGCGCTGCGGAAGCAACGCGGTTTGCTTGGGCAGCCATTGGCAAGCCCTGATGGCTGGCCACGTTCGCCCGCTCGCCAGCGCCGCCAGCGACACTTTGCTGGAACCCGCGCTGCTGGACCTTTGCCGGCAGCTCTGGGCCGCACAGGATTTTGCTGCCATCGAGACGGCGACCGATGCCCTGATCGGCACATTGTTCCCGGGCACGCGGGCGCGCCTGCTCGACGCGAATACCGAACCTGCCGGCATGGACGGGGGCGAGCGCTTGCTGCGGCTGCCGCTAAGTGACACGTGGTGGCTCGAACTGGGGCCGTGCCCGCCGGCAAACGACAAACGCTTGCTGGACGCCGCAAGTCGTTTGATCGGCGTGCGACTGGCCGCGCTGACGCGACATCAGAGCCTGACCGACTCGCTGGTGCGGCTGGAAGAAGCCGAACGCCTGCAGCGTGCGTTGTATGCGATCGCCGATCAGGCCAGCGCAAACCAGGACATCGATGAAACCCTGCGTGCGCTGCACGGCATCGTCGGCACGCTGATGTACGCGGAAAACTTCTTCATTGCGCTGTTCGATGCGCAGCACGATTCCCTCCGCTTCGCGTATTTCGCCGACGTCGCCGATCCCGATCCGCCCGATCCACGGCGCGATCAGCCAATGGATGAGATCAAGTACGGGCCGACCTGGTATCTGCTGCGCAAGGGCGAGCCGCTGATGGGTCCGCTCGATTACATCGCCGCGCAGGTGGGCGGCCCATATCGCGGCACTGGTCCCGACTGTGTGGACTGGCTCGGCGTGCCGCTGCTGCGCGGCAATCAGGTGGTCGGCGGCGTGGTGGTGCAAAGCTATAGCGAAAGCGCGCGTTACAGCGAGCGCGACAAGGCGCTGCTGATCTACGTCGCGCAGCATATCCAGACCGCGTTGGAACGCCGCTTCGCCCACGAGGAACTGGAGCAGCGTGTGGTCGAGCGCACCGAAGCGCTGCGCGAAGCCAACCGTGTGCTGCAGCAACAAGTGTTGGAACGCCAGCGCGGCGAACGCTTGCAGGCGGCGTTGTTCCGGATCGCGGAACTGGCCAATACCTCGGAAACCATCGATGCGTTCTACGCGGCGGTGCATCGCGTGGTCGGCGGTTTGCTGTACGCGCGCAACTTCTACATCGCGCTGATTTCCGAGGGCGACACCAAGATTTCATTTCCCTACTCGATCGATGAGCGAGATTCCGATCGACAACCGCGCAAACTCGGCACCGGCCTCACCGAATACGTATTGCGTCACGGCACCGCGTTGCTGGCCAATGCGCCCGAGATCAAGCAACTGCGCGCCAGCGGCGAGGTCGTACAGCACGGCCACAGTTCGGTGTGCTGGTTGGGCGTGCCGTTGATCTGCGCCGAGCGCACGGTCGGTGCGCTGGCGGTGCAGAGTTATTCGCCGGAGCATCGTTACACGCTGCGCGATCAGGAATTGCTGACCTTCGTCTCCTACCACATCGCCAACGCGCTGGAACGTGTGCGCGCGGCGGAATCGCTGAAACAGGCGTACGCCGGACTGGAGCGCCGCGTCGGCGAGCGCACCCGCGCACTCGCGCTGGCCAATCGCGATCTGCGTGAACAAATCGCGGAGCGCGAACGCGTCGAGGCGCGACTGAAATACGAAACTCTGCACGATTCACTGACCGGCTTGCCGAATCGCTCGCTGCTGATGCAACGCCTCGAACAGGCGCTGGAGCGTTATCAGGTCGATCCGTCGAAATTGTTCGCGGTGTTGTTCCTCGATCTGGATCGTTTCAAGGTCATCAACGATTCGGTCGGGCATTTGATCGGCGACGACTTGCTGTTCCAGGCTGGCGGCCGGGTGCGCGCGTGCCTCAAATCGCAGGACGTGGTCGCTCGTCTGGGCGGCGACGAATTCGGCGTGCTGCTGGAGGACATCGGCGACACCGATGCCGCGTGCCACATCGCCGCGCGCATCATCAACGAACTGAACGCACCGTTCCGCCTCGCCGCCAAGGAACTGTTCACCTCGACCTCGATTGGCATCGCGATTGTCGCGCCTCAGTATCGACGTCCCGAGGAACTACTGCGCGACGCGGATTCCGCGATGTACCGGGCCAAATCCGAAGGCCGTCATCGCTGGGCGTTGTTCGACGAAGGTCTGCGCCAACAGGCGTTGACCTTGCTGGAAGTGGAGAACGATCTGCGTCGCGCATTGACCCGCGGCGAGTTCGAGCCGCATTACCAGCCGATCGTGCGCCTCGACGATGGCGCCACGATCGGCTACGAGGCGCTGATGCGCTGGCGTCACCCGGAGCGCGGCCTGCTGCTGCCCGGTGAATTTCTCACCGTCGCCGAGGAAAGCGGCTCGTCGGAAGCGATCGATTGGCAGATCTTCGATCAGGTGTTCGATGACGCGCTGGTGCTGACCAACGACCACACGTTCGTCAGCATCAACCTGTCCGGGCGGCATTTCCGCACCGAGGACTTGGATCGCCGCTTGCTCGGCTTGCTGGCGCGTCACGGCTTGCCCGCGCACCGCCTGCGCATCGAGGTGACCGAGCGCGCGCTGCTGGAAAATCCGCCCGATGTGAAACGCACCCTGCAGACCTTGCGCGCGCACGGCATCAGCGTGGCGCTGGACGATTTCGGCACCGGTTATTCGTCGTTGAGTTATCTGCACCAATATCCGCTGCAGTCGTTGAAGATCGACCAGTCGTTCGTCGCCAGTCTCGCCGAGGGCGACGAAGGCGGCAGCATGG
>JBDTAJ010000015.1:0-6712 GCA_039924705.1 Rhodanobacteraceae bacterium | reverse complement strand
ATCGGGGCGGGCGCATGATCGGTGCGGATGGTGTCGCTCACGGCGTTTGGGCCGCATTCGCGCCGATCGTGATGGTCTCGCGCGAGAGAAGATGCCCGTTCTCATCGGAAGCAGTAAGCCGGTAATTACCGGGCCGCAGATACAACTCGGCGGAGGGGGTGTTGTTGTAATTCTGGCTGATGTGCTCCTGTGGCGTGGAGATCAAGGGCACCGGATCCAGCGCCATGCGATCGGCCGGAATCGCATCGTCGCCTTCGTTCGCGTAACGCGCTTCCACCAGGCAGGGGTACTGGTGTTGGCACAGGCCGCCATCGACGAAATAGGGTCGACGCAAGCCGCCGAGGCTCAGCCAGGTCGGGCGGCCGAGGTGCATTTGAGTTTTGGGAAAGAACACGCTGACGTCATAGCCGGGGCGCAGCGACCACGGCTTGCCATCCTTGTCGACGAACACCACCGGCTGTTTCGGTTGCAGCGCCTGGATCACTTGGGAGTAATACGGATGATCCATGCTGTCGCTATCGTGGGAGATCAGGATGGTCTGCTCGACGGTGAGCGGGTCGAGATGCGACATCTCGACAAAATGCTCGGCCATCGACTGGCCGCCGAGAAACCGGCCCTGTTCCTGGATGTGCGCGTAGCCCGCGTCGACCACCAGCCGGGCATTGGGATTGTCTTTCAGAATATTCCAGAGGTTGCGCGCCTGCTGCGCCTCGCGCGCGTCGCCGGAGTGGTTCTGGTCGGCTTCGTAGGCAGTCACTTTATAGCCGAGCTTCAGCGCGGTGCGCACCATCTCGGCGTGAACCGGCTCCTCGGTGTAGAAGCCGCTCGCGTCGGTGGGATAACCGCGTGTCTGCAAGCCTTTGTCGGTCTGGTAAAGCGTCTCCACCGCGAAGGTATTGAAACCCTCGTCGCGCAACGGCTTCAGCAGTTGCACGCTCAGGCTGCGTGTCACCGGCACGTTGTGCGCTTCATTGAGAAACACCGCCCGATAGTTTTTCGCCAGTTCCGGTATATAAGCCAGCGCCTGCATCGGATGGAAGCCCGTCATGCCGGTGGGCGAGGATGCGTCATCGGATTGCGCGGTCTCGCGAATCGAGAAACTCTGCAGCGCGTCGGGGTAATCGCCGATGAAGGTCTGATACCAGGCAAGGTACTGGCCGAAGATCACCCGGAAAGCGGGGTCATGGTCGCCAGCGTAGGCGTAGCGCATCACCTGATATTGCGCCAGCAGTCCCTTGCGCTTTTGCGCATTGTCCATGATGCGCTCGGATTTTTCCACCGCCGCGGCCTGTCGGCCGTGCCAGTCCAGCACATTCTGTGCCGCGGTTGGGTGCGGACAAAGCACAACCACGAGCACGGTGAGACATATCGCCCGAGCGCTCATCACGGCGATCTCCATCGTGGCGGAACGGCCGTGAGCCTATGTAGACACGAGGGTCCATGATTCGTTGTGCGTCGAATGGTCATGGCGTGGCGACCGGCGCGGGCATCACTTGCTTCAGCGCCCGTTCGTAGGTGGCGGCAAGTTCCTCGGGATGGGAGACATCCATGCCCAGCTCGCGGAGGCGGCCGTCGGACAAACCATAGCACCAGCCGTGTACCGCGAGACGCTGGCTGCGTTCCCACGCGTCGCGCACGATGGTGCTTTGACAAACATTGACCACTTGCTCGATCACGTTCAATTCGCACAATCTGGCTTGACGCGGCTCAGCTTGCGCGATCGTCATCAGCGACTCGCGGTGTTTCTGCAGCACGTCGCCGACGTGGCGCAGCCAGTTGTCGACCAGCCCCAGCCGCTCACCATCGAGCACCGCCTGCACCCCGCCGCAGCCATAGTGGCCGACCACCATGATGTGTTCGACCTTGAGCACGTCGACCGCGAACTGCATCACCGCGAGGCAATTGAGATCGGCATGCACCACCACGTTGGCGACATTGCGGTGCACGAACACCTCGCCCGGCGGCAGGTCGACGATCTGGTTGGCCGGCACCCGCGAATCCGAGCAGCCAATCCACAAATATTTGGGCGCCTGCTGCTGCGACAGCCGCGTAAAGAATTGAGGATCCTGCGCGCGCTGGGATTCAGACCAGCGGTGGTTGCTTTCGAGCAGATCATTGATGGATGACATCGGTTCTCTCAGATCCGGATGCAGATATTTTTTGGTTCGGTGAAAAAACGCAGCGCGTCGATGCCGCCCTCACGTCCCATGCCTGAGGCTTTCACGCCGCCGAACGGCGTGCGCAGGTCGCGCAGCATCCAGCAGTTGATCCAGACGATGCCGAAATCGAGTTGGGCGGCGACACGATGCGCGCGATCGAGGTGGGAAGTCCATAACGTCGCGGCCAAGCCGTAATCGGTGCCATTGGCTATCGCGATGGCATCGTCATCATTCTCGAACGGGATCAAGGTCACCACCGGCCCGAAAATTTCTTCGCGATTGGTCGCGCAATCCTGCGGCAAGCCTTCGATCACGGTCGGCGCGACGAACCAGCCGCGTTCACAGCGGCCCGCCTGTTTCACCGCTTCACCGCCGCACAGCACCTTTCCGCCTTCCGCCCGAGCGCGTTCGATGCAGGCCATCACTTTGTCGAAATGCGCTTGCGACACCAGCGCGCCGAGGTCGCTGGCCGCGTCGTTGGGGTCGCCGACGCGCAAGGCGCGTACCCGCGCGAGATAACGTTCGCGAAATGGTTCGTAGATCGAGTGATGCACCAACAGGCGCGAACCGCACAGACAAATTTCACCCTGGTTGGAAAAGCCCAAGCGCACGATCATGCCCATGTTCGCATCGGACAACTCGGCGTCCGCGAACACGATCGCCGGATTCTTGCCGCCCATTTCCAGCGACAATTTCTTGAACGACGCCGCGGCCGATGCGGCGATCGAGGCGCCCGTGCGCGTGGAACCGGTAAAGGATATCGCTTTCACCTTTGGATGTTCGACGATCGCTCGACCGACCGCGAGACCTGTGCCATGCACGATGTTCAGCACGCCCGGCGGCAGGCCCGATTCGATCGCGAGTTCGGACAGGCGAAACGCGGTCAGCGGCGTGATCTCCGAAGGTTTGGCGACCACCGTGTTGCCCGCGGCCAATGCCGGGGCGATCTTCCAGGTGAGGAGATACAGCGGCAGATTCCACGGACTGATGCAGCCGACCACGCCCAGCGGCTGCCGCAAGGTGTAGTTGATCGCGCGCGCATCGACGTGTGCTTCGCTCGTCCATTGTCCGATCGCATCGGCGAAAAAACGCAAGTTGACGACCGCGCGTGGGATGTCTACGCGGAGTGCGAGCGACACCGGCTTGCCGGTATCGCTCGATTCGTCACGCGCAAGCTCGCCGAGTCGCGCTTCGACCGCATCGGCAAGTTTCTGCAAGTGACCTGTACGCTCGCCGATCGACAAGGCCGCCCAAGCCGGCGCCGCGCGTTGCGCGACAGCGACGGCGGCCTCGACATCGCGCGCATCGGAATCCGGACAGCGCGCGTAAACCTTTCCGGTTGCGGGTTCGTGAACGTCCAGATACGCGTCGCCCGCGGGCGCGCGCAGTTCACCGTCGATCAGATTGGCCAGCGTCAACCGTGCCATGGAGCCAAGCTTACCGCGAGTGGCCGCGCCTGCGCGGTTACAACGAGCGCGTGCGTCCGCCATCCACCGGCAAGTTGATGCCGGTGATGTAGCCGGCCGCAGGGGAGGCCAAAAAAGCCACCGCCACGGCAATCTCGGACGGTTCCGCGAAACGGGCCAGCGGGATTTCCGCGGTCATCGCGCGTTGGATGTCGGCTTGCGGCTTGCCGCTCTTTTCCGCGCGCAAGGCGATGATCTGCTCGATGCGCGGCGTGTGGGTGGAACCCGGCAGCACGTTGTTGACGGTGATGCCGAACGGCGCGAGTTCACCCGCCAGGGTTTTCGACCAGCTCGCCACCGCCCAGCGGGTCGTATTGGAGACGCCGAGTCCGGCGATCGGTTCCTTCACCGAGGTCGAGATGATATTGACGATGCGGCCGTAGCCATCTTGCCGCATGCCGGGGATCACGGTTTCGGCAAGCACATGATTGGCCAGCAGATGCTTTCTGTAGGCATCGAGAAAATCGTCCGGGCTTGCACCGAGCACCGGGCCGGGCGGCGGCCCGCCGGAATTGTTGACGAGGATGTGCACCGGACCGGCCGCAACCAGCGCTTCGACCTGTGCGCGAAGACCGTCGGTGTCGCCTCTGTCGTCGGCGATAAAGCCGTGGCGTTGCGCGGCGTGCGTGCGCGGCAATTCATCGACCAGTTGTCGCAGCACGTCCTCGCGGCGCGCCAGCAGCGTGACATCGGCGCCAAGCTTGGCCAGTTCGAGCGCGCAGGCACGACCGATGCCCTGGCTTGCGCCGCACACGAGTGCATGTCGGCCGCTGAGATCGATGTCCATCGCGTTACTCCCTGCTCAAAACTCCGCGTGACCCGGCGCGCGCGGATAGGGAATCGCGTCGCGGATGTTGGACAAGCCGCACACATATACCAGCAGACGCTCGAAGCCCAGACCGAAGCCCGCGTGCGGCACCGTGCCGTAGCGGCGCAGGTCGCGGTACCACTGGTAATTCGCGGGATCGAGGCCGAACTGGAGCATGCGCCGGTCGAGATAGTCGAGTCTTTCCTCGCGCTGCGAGCCGCCGATGATTTCGCCGATGCCCGGCGCCAAGACGTCCATCGCCGCGACGGTTTTTTCGTCGTCGTTCAGGCGCATGTAGAACGCCTTGATCTTTTCCGGATAGTTCATCACCACCACTGGACGGCCGATATGCTGCTCGGCTAGATAACGTTCGTGTTCGGTCTGCAAGTCCACGCCCCACGCGACCGGGTACTCGAATTTCTGCTTTGCGTTCTTCAGGATATCGATGGCATCGGTGTAGTCGATGCGTTCGAACGGCTGCACGATGAATTTCTCCAGCCGCGTGATCGCATCCGGTTGTACACGCTCCGCGAAGAATGCCATGTCGTCGGCGCGCTCGGCGAGCACGGCCTTGAAGATCGCTTGCAGGAAAGCCTCGGCGCAGTCGGCATCGGCGGCCAGATCCGCGAACGCGATCTCCGGTTCGATCATCCAGAACTCGGCAAGGTGCCGCGGTGTGTTGGAGTTCTCGGCGCGGAAGGTCGGGCCGAAGGTATAGACCTTGGACAGCGCCAGACAGTACGCCTCGACATTCAACTGTCCCGACACCGTCAGAAACGTCTCGCGCGCGAAAAAATCCTTGCGGAAATCGATCGCGCCCTTGTCGTCGCGCGGGAGGTTGGCGAGATCGAGCGTGGACACACGGAACAGGCCGCCCGCACCCTCGGCATCCGAGGTCGTGATGATCGGCGTGTTGACCCACAGGAAACCCTCATCGGTCAGATGCCGATGGATCGCGGTCATCATGGTGTGACGCACCCGCGAGATTGCGCCGAACAAGTTGGTGCGCGGGCGCAGGTGCGCGACTTCGCGCAGGAACTCCGGCGAATGTTGTTTCGGCTGGATCGGATAGGTTTCCGGATCGTCGACGAAACCCAATACCTCGATCGCGTTGGCCTGTAATTCGTAAGCCTGGCCCTTGCCCTGCGAGCGCACCAACGCGCCGGTCGCCGCAACCGCGCAACCGGCGGTCAGGCGTTGCACTTCGCTGGCGTAATTGGATAGCGTTGCGGGCGCCACGATCTGCAAGGTGTCGAAACAGGAGCCGTCGCTCACGTTGACGAACGACAGACCGGCCTTGGAATCGCGGCGGGTGCGCACCCAGCCGCGTACCGTCGCCGGCGCGCCCTCGCCGTCGCCACCCGCCAACGCCTGCTTGACGCTCAAGATCGTCATCGCTTGAAACCTTGCCCGTCGCGGGCCATATAGAAGGAACGAAATCAGCCCGCGATGATAGCGAACCGTTGCGGCCGGCGCAGTACAATCGCGGCAAGAGGATTCAAGGCATGTCCATCCAGATCACCGAAACCGCCGCCGCGCGCATGCGCGATTATCTGGCCCGTCACCCCGGCGCGACCGCGGTGCGCTTCGGCATCAGGAAAACCGGCTGCTCGGGATTCGGCTATACGGTCGATCTGGCCGATACGATTGCCAGCGAGGATCGCGTGTTCGATCTGGACGGCGTGCGCGTGGTCGTCGACGAAAAATCGTTGCCGTTCGTGCAGGGTACCCGCATCGATTTCGAGCGCAACGGCTTGAACGCCGCGTTCGTGTTCCACAACCCCAACGCCACCGGCGAATGCGGTTGCGGCGAGAGCTTCACGGTCGACTCGCCCGACTGAGGCCCTCTGTAGCCCGGCAGCTTGCGCTGTCCGGTTCGGCCCCGTATCATTCCGGCTCTTTCGTCCGCGATTCGTCGCGCGATGGAACCTTGCCTCACCACTGGCTATCAGCCGGTTGGGAGGCTGCCCGCCCGGCGCACGCCGCGGCGACACCCACGAGGAAACGCCATGCGTCATTACGAAATCGTGTTCCTGGTCCATCCGGACCAGAGCGAACAGGTGCCCGCCATGATCGAGCGCTACAAGACGCTGGTTGAGGCCGATGGCGGCAAGGTCCACCGCGTCGAGGACTGGGGCCGGCGCCAACTCGCCTATCCGATCCAGCATCTGGCCAAGGCGCATTACGCGATGCTCAATATCGAGTGCGGGCCCAAGGCGCTGGAGGAACTCGAAACCGGGTTCCGTTTCAACGATGCGGTGTTGCGCCATCTCATCATG
>JBDTAJ010000014.1:0-19027 GCA_039924705.1 Rhodanobacteraceae bacterium | reverse complement strand
GCTTTGGCGCGCGAGATCGCGCGCGAACATGGCGGCAAGTTGACGCACCGGCGGAGCGAGGGCGGTGCGCGTTTTGTGCTGCTGCTGCCGCGGCGCTTGCGGGAGGGAATTCATGGCTGAGATCTGGATCGTGGACGACGACCGCTCCGTGCGCTTCGTGTTGGCGGCCGCGCTGCGCGACGCGGGTTATGCGGTCGTCGAATTCGCCGACGCCGAGGATGCGCAACGCGCATTGCGGCACCGCCTGCCGGCATTGCTGCTGACCGACGTGCGCTTGCCGCAAGCCGACGGCCTGCAGTTGCTGAACGTGGCGAAATCGCTGTATCCGGAATTGCCGGTCATCGTGATGAGCGCGTGGACCGATGTCGGCAGCACCGCCGCGGCGTTTCGCGATGGCGCGTTCGACTATCTGCCCAAACCCTTCGATCTGCAGCACGCCATCGCGGCCGTGCGTCGCGCGCTGGAGACCGCGCCGGCAACAATGCCTTCATCGACAACCGCGAATGACGAACCCGCGTTGTTGGGCTCTGGCGCGGCGATGCGCGAAGTATTCCGCCTGATCGGGCGCGTCGCGGCATCCGATCTCAACGTGTTGATCACAGGCGAAACCGGCACCGGCAAGGAGCTGGCCGCGCGCGCGCTGCACCGTGAGAGCGCTCGCCACGAGCGCGCGTTTGTCGCGCTCAACACCGCGGCGATACCGTCGGAATTGCTGGAATCGGAATTGTTCGGCCACGAAGCAGGCGCGTTCACCGGCGCGCAGCGTCGCAACGCCGGGCGCTTCGAGCAGGCCGAAGGCGGCACGCTGTTCCTGGACGAGATCGGCGACATGTCACTGGCGTTGCAAACGCGCCTGCTGCGCGTACTTGCCGGCGGCGAATTCTATCGCGTCGGCGGGCGCGAATTGATCCGCAGCGACGTGCGGGTGATCGCGGCGACCCATCAGGATCTGGATGCAAAAGTACAGCGCGGTGAATTCCGCGCCGACCTCCTGCATCGGCTCGACGTGGTACGCATCCATCTGCCAGCCTTGCGCGAGCGCCGCGAGGACATTGCGGAATTGGTGCAACATTTTCTGGGCCAAGCAGCGCGCGATTTCAAGCAACCGGAAAAACGTTTCGCGCAGGCCGCCTTGCAGACGCTGATGAAATCGGATTTTCCCGGCAATGTGCGGCAATTGGAAAACCTTTGTCGCAAGCTCGCGGTCATCGCACCTGGCGCGCGCATCCAGTGCGAGGATTTGCATACGCAGACGGCGACATCGACAACTGCACGTAGCGAAGATGGGGCGGACTGGGAAAGCGCGCTGCGCCTTTGGGCGGATGCCGAGTTCGCGCGCGGTGCGGGCGATTTGCACGCGCGCGCGCGCGCACGCTTCGAGCGCGCGTTGTTCGCCGCGGCGTTGGCCGCGCATGGCGGTCATCGCCAACGTGCGGCTAAGGCATTGGGTTTGGGCCGCAACACGTTGACGCGCAAGCTGGGCAGTTCGCGGCGTGGCGATCACGAGGATTCGTCGCATGACTGACGTCACGATCCGCGACGCGACGCGCGCGGACATTCCGCATCTGGTCGAGTGGAACGCCGCGATGGCGCAGGAAACCGAGGGCAAGACGCTCGATTGCGACGTGCTTGCGCGCGGCATCGCCGCGGTTTTCGATGATCCGCACCGCGGGTTTTATCTCGTGGCCGAGCGTGGCGTCGAGTCGGCCGGATGCCTCTTGATCACCTACGAGTGGAGCGACTGGCGCAATGGCGACTGGTGGTGGCTGCAGAGTGTCTATGTGGTGCCAGCGGCGCGGCGCGGCGGCGCATTCCGCGCGCTGTACGCCGAAGTCGAACGCCGTGCACGCGCCGGGCCGGGGGTAATCGGGCTGCGGCTTTACGTCGAGCGCGACAACGCGCGCGCGCAAAAGACCTATGCCGCGCTGGGAATGGAGGAAGAACGGTACCGGATGTTCCGGCGCGGGTTCGTTGAGCTCAATTAGGCCAAAATTCTCCGTCATTCCCGCGTAAGCAGGACTGCGAAGGCATGGAAGCCGATGGCCCGAAGGGTGAGCCGCAGGATGCGGCGAGTAATCCAGTGACTCTAAATCAAAGGCACTGGATTCCGGATCGCCGCTGCGCGGCGTCCGGAATGACGATAATGGCCGACATGTCGCAGGAGCGAATTATGATCCCCACAACTCGCCGCGTCGCCGTGCTGGGCGGTGTGCGTATCCCGTTCTGCCGCCGCAACAGCGCGTATGCCGATGTCGGCAATTTTGGCATGTCGGTGAAAGTGCTGGGCGCGCTGGTCGAGCGCTTCGGACTGCAAGGCGTGGAGTTGGGCGAGGTCGCGTATGGCGCAGTGATGAGACAACCGGCCGATTGGAATCTCGCGCGAGAAGCCTTGCAGTCCTCAGGATTGGCGATGACCACTCCCGGCATCACCACCGCGCGCGCTTGCGGCACCTCGCTCGATAACGCGATCTTGATCGCACAGAAGATCGCGATGGGACAAATCGAGGCCGGCATCGGCGGCGGTTCCGACACCACCAGCCAGGTGCCGATCGGTTATTCGCCGCGCTTGCAACAACGGCTGCTGGAATTGAATCGCGCCAAAACTTATCGCGAAAAGTTCAAAGCCGCCGCTCGCGGATTTTCTCTGCGCGAATTGAAACCCGACGTGCCCGGCGTGGTCGAGCCGCGCACCGGCTTGTCGATGGGCGAGCATTGCGAGTTGATGGCCAAGCAATGGCAGATCGGTCGCGTGGAGCAGGACGAGTGGGCGCTGCAGAGCCACCGCAAACTTGCGTCTGCATATGACAGTGGATTTTTCGACGATCTGGTGATCCCGTTCCGTGGTGTTGCACGCGACAATCTGTTGCGGGCCGACACCAACATGGGAAAATTGGCGAAGTTGCCGGTGGTGTTCGACAAGATCTCCGGCCGCGGCACGTTGACCGCGGGCAATTCATCGGCGTTGTCGGACGGCTCGGCGGCGGTGTTGCTGGCCAGCGAGGATTGGGCGCGCGAACGTGACCTGCCCGTGCTGGCGTATTTGACTTATGGCGAAGCCGCGGCGGTCGATTATGTGCACGGCGAAGGCCTGCTGATGGCGCCGACTATCGCCGTGCCGCGCATGCTCGATCGCGCTGGATTGACGCTGCAGGATTTCGATTTCTACGAAATCCACGAGGCGTTCGCGGCGCAAGTGTTCTGCCAGTTGCGCGCGTGGGAATCGGCGGATTACTGCAAGCAGCGGCTGGGCCGTGAGGCACCGCTGGGTTCGATCGACCCGACGAAGATCAATGTGCACGGCTCCAGTCTTGCTACCGGGCACCCGTTCGCCGCGACCGGCGCGCGGATCTTGGCCACGCTCGCGAAACTGTTGGCGCAACGCGGCTCGGGACGAGGGCTGATTTCGATCTGCACCGCCGGCGGGATGGGTGTGGTGGCGATTATGGAGCGATGAGAGAAGCGGCAACGAGAGAAGTCACAACAATTCGTCGTTCCGGGGCCGCGCATCAGCGCGGAACCCGGAATCTCATGTTTTGGGAAAAGCAGATTCCGGATTCCGTCCGCGATAAAGCTGCGGGCGGCTCCGGAATGACGACAAGAGAGATAGCTTTTGCCGACTTCTGATTTCCGAACCCTCATCCGCCGCTGCGCGTCACCTTCTCCCAAAGGGAGAAGGGACAAGACTAACGCACAGAAAACAGCGTCGGCTTCCACTCGCCGCTGACGTAGGAATCATTGCGGCGCCGGTGCATCCGCTCGATCATTTCCTTGCGGCAGGCTTCGGTCCAGTCCGTGCGTTGCACGGCGAGTTTGGACGGATCCTCGCCGCGATTGCGCGCCTCCTTGTTGCGCCACTCGCAGAAATCCTCGTAAGCCTCGATCTCGTGGCGCAGTTCCTGGCGGCATAACTCAATCATGATCGCGTCATCGAGGAAACCCAGCGCCGGCACGGTATCGGGGATGAGATCCACGGGGTCGGCGAAGTACGCCAGTACCGCCAGAACGCGGCGGCAATCCTCTTCGGGTAGCGCGAAACCGGCATCGCTGGCCATGTCAATCATCGACTCGACGGTGTCGAGGCGCTCGCGGATGAAGTCCGGCGCGCGGCCGAGCGATTCTTCCTGCAGCAGCTTGCGGGCATCGGCGATGATGCCGGCGGCATCGCGGCCCTTGGCCGATTCCTGCGCCTGGCGCATCGCATCGGTGAAATGGCTGAGATCGTCGTCGCTGAGGGTGAGGTTGATGTCCAGCGCCATGGTCGTTCCCCGCAGGCAGGTGAGCGTGGCAGCGTAACCACTGGCTGGTAAGGCGTCAATCGGCGGCCGGATTCAATCGGCTTGATTGTGTTCGCGACGGGCGAGGATTACTGTCGCCCTTCCGGGTCGCGCGGCCCTGGATCGATCGAAACACCGCAGGTCGGGAGAATGAGATGGCCGAATTGATCGATATCCTGCACGACCTCGTGCAGATCTGTTGCGACGGCGAGAAGTTCTACCAGTATGCGGCCGGGAAGATGCAAAGCGAAGAACTGCGTGAGGCAGTCAGCGCGGTCGGCCGCGTGCGCGGCGATTTGTGCCGGGATTTAGCCAGCCTGCTCGCGGCGCACGGCGAACGTCCCAGCGACAAGGGCACGCTCTATGGCCGCATGCACAAGCTGTATGCGGATTTTCGCGCGCGGCTGTCCGGTAACCCCGATGAGATCTACGTCGACGAGTTGGAGGAGGCCGAGGATCGGCTGTTGCACGCACTGGAAGAAGCCATGCTGACAGTGGAGCCGCCGGCCGCGCGTGAGGTTTTGCGCCGTTACATGCCCACCGCGCGGGATGCGCACGAGCGGATGCGCGAACTGAAACGCAGAAAAGCGCGCAAGCCGCCGGTTGCGGCGAGTGCGGATCAGGAGCCCAAGGATAGCGGGAGTCGCTGAATCGGCTGCGGCGATCGATCAACGATCAACCGCGCGGAAGGTGGCGTCGCATGCGCGGTCGGAACAGTGCTGCAAGCTCAAAGCCCGCGCTCGATTTCGCGTACCCGCACTTCCACCCGCCTGCGACGCTGACCGTAATGTTCCTGCAGCAGGCCAAGCAGGTAGTCGCGGCTACCCTGCAAGCCGAGCCGGTCGTCGTCGCGCCACCGCGCCAACCTCTGTTGCGCCCAGCCTGTGAGTTGTTTCCAGCGGCCGAGCAGAATGTCCTGATTCATTACCGTCTCCTGAGTTCTGCGTTGTCCCTGAATTTCACGCTGTCAATCCCACGTTCGTTCCGGCGCGACCGGATCGTCGGGGGCGTGGTGCGGTTGCGGCGAGGCCGGATCCTGATCGGGCATCGGACCCATCGGCTGCCTGCCGGGTTGCAGTGGCGCCGGCGACGGATCGGGTTCGAAGTCGGGCGAAGGGTCGTGGCTCATCGCTGGGCATCCTGTCGCGAAACACCGTCATTGTCCGCGCGTCTGCGTAGTAATTTCGTGAGGGGTCCATGGGTGAGCGGCCTCTTACTCTTCTTCGTCCTCGATCGGCCGCTGCGGACTGCCGTGCGTATCGCGGCTAACCTCGTCGGTGGGGATTTGCAAAATGCTCACATCGCGCAAGGCAGAATGCACTGACAGCGGCTCGGCTATCCCCGTTTGACGGGCTGTTTGCGGTCAAGCTGCACGGGACAAGTCATAGTCACTTTGCATGGGCTTGCATCGAAGGGAGCCTCAGGCATGGAAATCACGCAGCCGGATGAATCACGAAACGCCGGATTGAACGCCACGGACAAGCCGCGCGCGCGGGTGTTGGTGGTCGACGACGAAGCCTCGATCCGCAAGACCTTCCGTTATTGCCTCGAGGGCGTCGGATATGAAGTGACCTGCGCGGAGAGCGCGGAACTCGCCGGGAATCTGGTGCAGCGCATGGTGTTTGATCTGTGCCTGCTCGATCTGAAACTCGGGCCAGCCTCGGGCATCGATCTGCTGCCCGCGCTGCGCAACGCCGCGCCATGGATGCGGGTGGTGATGGTTACCGCGCATTCCTCGATCGACAACGCGGTCGCGGCGATGCGGGCGGGCGCATCGGACTATCTGGTCAAACCCTGCTCGTGCGAACAATTGCGGGTGGCGGCGGAGCGGCAACTCACCGCGCAGCGGATGGAGTTGCGGCTTGAACAACTGGAGCGCGCGGTCGGCGCGGACGAAGTGGACGACGCGCTGGCCAGCCGCTCGCCGCTGATGCGGCAGGTGGTCGAAACCACGCGCAGCGCGGCGCCCGCCGAGGTCACCATGCTGCTGCTGGGCGAAAGCGGCACCGGCAAGGGCATGTTGGCGCGCGCGATCCACCGTTGGAGCAAGCGCGCGGCCGGCCCATTCGTCACCGTCAATGCGCCCTCACTGTCGCCGACGCTGTTCGAGAGCGAGCTGTTCGGTCACCGCCGCGGCGCCTTCACCGGCGCGGTCCAGAACGCCGCCGGCCGGGTCAGCCAGGCCGATAGCGGTACGTTGTTTCTCGACGAAGTGGGCGATGTGCCGCTGGACTTGCAGCCGAAATTGCTGCGCTTTCTGCAGGATCGCGAATACGAGCGCGTCGGCGATCCGGTCACCCGACGTGCCGACGTGCGGCTGGTGGTGGCGACCAACCGCGATTTGCAACAGCGCGTCGCGGAAGGCGCGTTCCGCGAGGATCTCTTGTACCGGCTCAACGTGATCGCATTGCGGCTGCCGGCGCTGCGCGAACGCGCCGAGGACATTCTGCCGCTGGCCGAACATTTTCTCGCGCAGTTCATCAGTACGTACGGCCGCCGTCCGCGCGGCTTCAGCGAGGCCGCGCGCAGCGCGCTGGTCGGTTATCGCTGGCCGGGCAACGTGCGCGAGCTGCGCAACGTAGTCGAGCGCGCTTCGATCCTGTGCGCAGAGCCGCAGATCGAAGCGCGCCATCTCGCGCTGGGCGACGCCGTGGCCGCCGCGCCTGCGGCGGCATTCCAGCCGCAGAGTCTGGAAGAACTGGAACGCCTGCATATCCGCAGCGTGTTGGCGCGCAGCGATACGCTGGAACACGCGGCGCGTACACTTGGCATCGACGTGTCCACGCTGTACCGCAAACGCAAGCGCTACCAGATTTGAGCCCGATCCGATGCGACTGAAACACGCCATGCTGCTCAGCCACGGCTTGTTCCTGGCGCTGGCCGTGGCCGGCATCCTCGCGTTCCTGATCGTGATGACCCACTACGGAAATCTCGGCCGGCCGCGGGAACTGTTGCTGTGGGTGAGCGGCGGTCTGCTGATCTTCGCCGGCATCTGGAGCACGTTCGAACTGGCGAACTCCATCTCGCGGCCGCTGGAGCACATCGCCGGAGCTTCACGGGCGATCGCCAGCGGCCGTTTCGACGTGCGCGCCAGCCGCGCACGTTACCACGAAGGCACCACGCTCGCGGCGAGTTTCAACGACATGGCCGAGGCATTGGGTGTGTTCCACGCGGCCGACGTGACGCGCCTGTTGTCGGAGCAACGCCGCAACGAAGCGGTGCTCGACAGCATCGACGACGGCATCGTGATTCTCGACGAAGACGCGCGCATCGAGCGCATGAATCCGGTCGCCGCACGCCAGTTTGGCGTGGATCCCGCTAACGTGGTCGGCTATCGGCTGGATGCATTGCTGGGGCGCGACGATTTCGATACATATGCGCGCCAATGCATCGAGCAACAGCATCCGGGACAGCGCAAATCGCTGGAGCTTCACTTGGGCGAAGGGCTGTATGGACGCGAGCTCAGTTGCAGCTTCGCGCCGTTCGCCGATGCCCGTCCGGGTTTGGTGCTGGTGGTGCACGACGTTACCGCCGAGCGGCGCGTTGCGCGCGAGCGCAACGATTTCGTGATGCGCGCCTCGCACGAATTGCGCACGCCGCTGACGGGCATGCGCATGGCCGCGGATCTACTGGCCGAACGCGCGCATTTCGCGCCCGAATCACGCGAGGCGGATCTGATGCAGACCCTGCGTGAGGAAACCACGCGCCTGACCGGGTTGCTGCAAAGCCTGCTTGATCTTTCGCGGTTGCGCGGCGGCGCTTCCTCGACGATCGAACTCTGCTCGCCGGGAAAAATCCTGCGCCAGGCGCTGCGCCGCTTTGCCGCGCGCGCGCAAACGCTGGATGTGGAATTGCGCGAAGAGATCGCCGACGATCTTCCCGAACTACTGCTGGATATCAATGAGTGCGCGCGGGTGATCGACAACCTGATCGACAACGCGCTGCGGCATACACCGCCGGGCGGGCGCGTCACCGTGTCGGCGCAACTCGACCACGAAAATGACGAAATGGAAATCAGCGTCGCCGACAACGGCGAGGGTATCGCGCCGCAACAACTTGAACGTATCTTCGAGCCGTTCGTGCAGGTCGGCAGCAAGCCGGGCGGCGCGGGGCTGGGCCTGACCTTGTGCCGCGAGATCGTCGAGCGCCACGGCGGACGCGTTGAGGCGCAATCACAGCCGGGCATCGACACGCGCTTCTGCATCCGGATGCCACTACCGTCGTCGGAATCCGCTACATGATGCCGGTGATCCCCGCGCCGAACGCGGTGATGAAGCGCGTGACGATGGCGGTCAGCGAAAGATTCACGTCCGGGAAATCACCGACCGAGTCGTAGCACTTCACAAAATTCGGATCGGACGGCGACAGCGGATCGCAGCCCGGTTTCAGATCGTAGCTGGTGGCGTAGCTGAAAGGCCACAGGTCGAACAGCGGCAACGCACTCGAAACCTCGCCGATCGCGTTGCTGACATCGCCGAGCACAGGGATTGGATGGCGCGGCGCGATCAGCCACGCATTTTGCGGTTGCGTGGCCAGCACGATCGATGCGCGCACGCGGTCCGCGAACGCGCGGTCGTACACGACCACGCCGCCCTCGGTGTTGTAGTTGGCCGAGCGCGGATCGAAGTTGTGCGTGCCGACCATCGCCACGTCGTCATCGACCACCAGCGACTTGGCGTGCAGGCTGACGCGTGGGCCGAAGTCGTCGAGTTTCAAAGGCACAGGTCCCCGCCTTCCCGCCTCCGCGACCGCCAGGTTCTCATCGGAAAGCGCCAGATAGTTCGCGACCATTCGCTGCGCGTCCAGTGGATGCGGTTTCAATTCGTGGATGTTGAAACCATAGTCCGCCAGAAAGCGCTTGCGATGTTTGTACGACAGCGCGTACACGGGCGCGGCATCCGTTGAAGCCAGCGAATTGGTCGACACCAATACGTGCACCGGCGGCTGCTTCTTCTGCAGCGATACGAAAATCTCGCCCGCGCGCTTGGTCAACACCAGGTACGGCGTCTGCAGCACGATTTCGTGCTGCGCGTCAGACAGCAATTTCATGAGATCCCGCGTCAGTTCCTTGGCGTCGCGGCCGTGCACGGGTTTGGCTTTCGACGGCAGATCGTAGAAATAATCCACCCGCCCGACGGCCAGACCCAAGCCGACAAAATGCGCGCGCAGGAAATCGGGATCTTCCGCTTCCGCTTGCACGTGCACGACGCGCACGGGGTCGCCGTACTTCGGCGTCATCCACGGCAACGCATCGTTGGGATGCGCCAGGATGCGTGCATTGGCGTCGCGCAAATGCGTCAGCGGCACCGAACGCGGATGGTTCCAGAAAATGTCGAAGCTCTCGGCCATGTCGCGCGCGACGGGGCCGGCGATCAGTGCGTCGCGGTCGAGAAAATCCAGTTGCGGATCCCAGTCGTAGTAACGGTCCTCGTAATTGCGGCCGCCGGTGATGCCGACCGCGTCATCCACCAGGAACAGCTTGTTGTGCATGCGCTGGTTGAAGCGGTGAAAGCAGCACAGCACGCTGGCGGTGTATTCGGCGAAATTGTTCTTGGCCTTGTCGAAGGTCGGGTTGTACAACCGTATTTCTAGATTGACCGACGCGCGCGCCAACCGCGACAACAATTTCGGATTGTTCAAGGAGCCCAACTGATCGGCGAGAATGCGCACCTTGACGCCGCGGCGCGCCGCATTGACCAGTTCGTCGAGCACCAAGAGGCCGGCATCGTCGCTGGCCCAGATGTAGGTCTGGATGTCGATCGTATGCCGCGCCGCGCGGATCAGGTTAAGGCGCGCGACCAGTGCGTCCTCGCCGACTTCCAGCAGCGTTGCCTGATTGTGCGGTTGGCCGGAACCGGAGGTGCGCGCGAACGCGATGTACGCCTGGTCGATGAACGGTGATGGTTGCGCGCAGGCATCGGCGGCGCGGCAATCGATGCGCCGATCAACGCTTGCCGCAACGATCGTATCGGCCCGCTGGATCCGCCGCGTCGACAGCGGCGCGCAGCCGGCCAGCAGCACGGCGAACGCGCACAGCAGCAGCGGGCAACAGTTTCTCCCCATCCGCCGATAATACGCGGGTGGCTGCGTGGTGCGCTGAACAGGTTCCCGCTAATCCGATCCGTCCAGCACGATATGCAGATCCAGCGACACGCGATCCGACAGCAGGCCGCGATGCGCGTGCATGCCGAACTCGCCGCGCGCCAACGTGCCGTGCACCCGCACCGGGCAAGTCAGCGGTTGCGCGGGGCACGTCGATGGCAACAGGGTGAATTGTGCCGGATGGCGTTGGCCGTGCAATTCCAGCTCGCCTTGCAACGTGCCGCCGCCGGCCAGCGAAGCGACCGGGAACGGCGCCGAGACGAAATGGATGCGCGGATAGCGCTCCACGTCGAAGAAACCGGGGCCGCGCGCCTCTGCCAATGCGTCGGCGCCGTCCATTGCCAGATCGTTGGCGTCGATCCAGGCATCGACCACGTCGCGTTGCGCGTCGATGCTGCGCAATTCGCCGCGCAGTGCGTCGAAGCGTCCCTGCACGTGGGTGAACCACAGCGTGCGCACGTTGAAGCTCGCGTGCGAGCGCGCGGCGTCGATCGACCAGGAGCTATCCGCGGCGGCGGCGCCCACGAACCGAATCGCCGCGATGGCAAACACGATCGCCTGCGCGGACGCCCGGTGCTTCACGGCGTCCAGAATGCGCGCAACTTGCCGCCACCCGGTTCCACCTCACGGTTGCCAAGTTCGATCCATGCGATCGAACCCGGCGGCATCCCGCGCGCTTCGCCCGAGCGTCCGCTGATCAGTAGTGCCAGCAGTTGTTCCAGCCCCGGGTTGTGACCGACCAGCAGCGCTTGCCGCGCTTGCCCAGCATGGATTTCCAGCAGCGATAGCAGATCGCCGGGCGTCGCATCGTAGATGCCTGGGAGAAACCGTGGTGTGCCGGCGCCCAACGTATCCAGCGCGCGCTCGACGGTCATCTGCGCGCGGCGCGCCGGCGAACACAGCACAGTATCCGGAGCGGCGTGTTGTTCACGCAACCACGCACCCGCGGCGCGCGCTTCTTCTTCGCCGCGCAGGCTCAAAGGACGTTCACGATCACTGCCATCGACGGCGAGTTGCATCGCCTCGGCGTGCCGCAACAGGATCAAATCATGCATAAGCACTCCTGTTGAGCGTCGCGATGCCTGAGGGGTTCATGGGAACCTGCCGCCTGTCAGCCGCCGCTCTTGACAGGCGCTGCCTGCGGTTGCGCGGGCTGCCAGCCGTCCGGCGCCTCGGTACTGATGCCATTGCCACGCAAGCTGGACAACACCAGGCTCAATTCGGTACCGCCATTGCGCGCACTGTTCAGCAGTTGCTGGGCCAGCTTGTCGTCGTCGAGCGCATGGAAGCCGAGCGCGCCATAATTCTGCAACTGCCATGCGAGATTCAAACTGTCGCGATCGGTCGCCGCCTTCGCGGCAGCGTCGAGTTCGCCGCGCAGGTGCAGGCCGACCGCGCGGCCGAGCGGGCTGCCGCCCCATTCCAGATTGTGCGCGATCTTGAGGCAATCGGCTTTCAGCGCGTCGTCCTTCTCCGCCTGGTCCGCGCCGCACAATTCCAGCAGCGGTTTCAACGACGGCTGTGGATGCTGGTTGGCGATCCCGAACGCGATCAACAACTGCACGCCCGACGCGGTGCTCGGCTCGCCCGGCTCCGCGCCGGTCATGGTCTCGGGACGCGGCGGCAAGGTGACGACGCTCGCGGCCAGCGCCTGCAGGCCGACGCCGAAGTAATCGTCGTATTTCTTGGATGCGGCGGCTTTCGCCAACGCGTCGCGTTCGGATGTCGCATCGTTTTTCTCGGCAGCGGCGTCCATCGCCAGCATCCACACCGCGGCATTGTCCGGCGCCTGCTTCTGCAACTGCGTGAACATGTCGGCGTTGGGACAATCGCTGGCCTTCGGATCGCAATCGGTCAGGCGCAACCAGGTCACGCCGGGACCGGCACCGGGCGCTTGCGCGGCGCGTTCGCTCAAGCGATGGAAGGAGAGTTCCGGCGGCAGCTTCGGCAACGGATGCGCCAATAATGCGGCGCCCAGCAGATGCTCCGCGTCGCCGCGCAGCGCCAGCACGCTGACCAGATCATGCTGGTATTGCATCAGTGCCTCGACGCGCGCCTTGTCCGCAGCCGATGGCGCCGAGGTGTTCGCGGCCGCGGCGGGTTTCTCAGCAGCTTTGTGCTTGGTGGTCGCGGCCTGCGCGCCGACGGTGCACAACAGCGCGGCGAGGGCGATCGTCAGCCGGTTCAACGAGACGTTGGCGCGCATAGGGCGATTTCCGTGTTCGAAAGGGGCCGAAAGTAAGTGCGGGCGGATGAACCCTTACTGGCCGGCGGACGGGGGCTGCAGTGCAATGCTGCGCGCGGTCAGCAGAGCCGCGACCATGCCGGTTTCGCTGGTATGCGTGCGGATCGCATGCAACCAGCCTTTCGCCAGAGAGGGATCGTCGACCATAGACTTCGATAGTGCGGCCATTTGTTGCATCTGCCATTCGCGCTCGCGCTCTCGTTGCGCCGTTGCAGCGCGCTCGGCCAGATTGTCGCTCGCGTGGACGATCAGCATCTGACCAGCCATCTGACCGAGCAACGATCCGCCGTTTTCCATCGTCGAGCCGCTGCGCAAACACGATATGCGTCTTGCGCGGTCGGATTGTGGCGCTTCGCGGCAGCTTCGCATGACGGCATAAAGTGAGCTTGGCGTCACCCCAGCGCCAGCCAGAAAAGCACGGATCGCGCGTGCGAAATCCGCTGGGCCCGCTTGCGGTGGTAATGCGCGCAATGCCGCCGCACGCGCGATCGTATAAATATGATCGTCATAGCGCGACGCACGCGCCATGCGTTGCAATGCCGCGTCGATCCGCTTCGATTCGTTTGCTGTTTGCGCGGCCGCGACGTCCGGCATCCACAAGGCCGCGTTGTCGGGTTCCTGCTGTTGGAGCAGCTTGGTGGCCGGCGCGTCGGCGCAGCCGTTATTACCGTCGCATCGCGTCCAAGCGATCCATGCGGCATCGGCCGGATCGACGGGGCTGTCAGTTGCGTTGTCGGTCGTTGTGTCCGACATCCGTCCCAGCACTTCAGTCTGCGGTGTCGGCGCGCTTTGCGCCGGCACCTGCGGATCGGCGGCGCGCGCGCTTGCTGCGATGCCGATGGCGAGCAGGCCGATCAGTACGGTCTTGCGCATGGAAGATTTTTTGCAGAAGGGAAAGGCGCAGTCTGCCATAGCGCGTTCACGCTGCGCGTTATACGCCCAATGCCTCGCGCATAAACTCCGGCTGCGCCAACGCGCCGCGGTGGGTGTCGGCGTTGTAGTAGCGCGTGGCGAAGGTCTTGGTCGCCGCGCCGCGCTCGCGGAAGCTTGTGAGTTCCGCGCCCTTGCGCGCCATCGTGCAACTCCACCAGCCGGTCGGATAACAGGGCTGCGGGAACGGCAGTGTGCGCACGGCGCTGAATCCGGCTTTGCGCATTTCGTTGCGCATCGACTTGATCAGTTCCAGATGTGCGATCGGCGATTCGCTTTGTTGCACCAGGATGCCGCCTCGTCGTAACGCTTTGTGACAGCTCGCGTAAAACTTGGCGTTGAACAAGCCTTCCGCCGGACCCACCGGGTCGGTCGAATCCACGATCACCAGATCCAGCGAATCGGCCGCACAATCGGCCATGTATTGGATGCCGTCGTCGAACAAGAGTTGCGCGCGCGGGTCGGCGTTGGCTTCGCACAATTCGGGAAAATATTTTTCGGCCAGCCGAGTGACGCGCTCATCGATTTCCACTTGAACCGCGCTCTCGACTTCCTCGTGCTTCAACACCTCGCGCAACGTGCCGCAATCGCCGCCGCCTATGATCACCACGCGTTTGGCCAGCGCGTGGGTGAACAGCGCCGGGTGCGACATCATTTCGTGATACAGAAAATTGTCGCGGCTCGTGAGCATGATGCAGCCGTCGATCACCATCAGATTCCCCCAATCGGTGGTCTGGTAGATCTCGATGTTCTGGTAACGCGTTTTCTCCGCGTGCAACAGCGCCTCGGCGCGGAAGCCGACCGAGGATCCGGAAGCGGGATGCGCCTCGGTGAACCAGGACAGTTGCGGCATGGGATGCAATCCGGGAACAAAGTCAATCGTCGATTGTAGCGGCTGCGTTGTGGCGCCGCGTTACAATCCGCGATCTTTCATGTAGCCGGAAACCGCGATGGCGCAAGACTGGAGCCTGGACGACGCGCGCCGCACGTATTCGATCGCGCATTGGAGCGACGGCTACGTGGATGTCGACGCGCAAGGCCGCGCGTTGATGCGTCCGCGCGGCGCGGATAGCCCGTGCATCGCGTTGGACGATGCAGTGATGCGCGCGCAACGACAGGGTTTGCGCCTGCCGCTGCTGCTGCGTTTCCCGGATATCTTGATCGATCGCCGTGAAAAACTGCGTGCGGCGTTCGCGCGCGCGATGCAGGCGCACGATTATTCCGGCGGTTACACCGCGTTGTATCCGATCAAGGTCAACCAGCAGCGCGCGGTGGCCGGCACGTTGGCGAGCGGCGAGGGGTTCGGGCTGGAAGCCGGCTCCAAGCCGGAGCTGCTGGCGGTGCTGGGCTTGGCCAAGCCCGGCGGCACGGTGGTCTGCAACGGCTACAAGGATGCCGAATACATCAAGCTCGCGCTGATCGGCCGCAAGCTCGGGCTGGACGTCATCTTAGTGATCGAGAAGCCGCCGGAACTCGAACACGTGATCGAGTTGTCGCGCGAATTGAAGGTGGAACCGAAACTCGGCGTGCGCGTGCGGCTGGCCTCGCTCGGCGCGGGCAAGTGGCAGAACACGGGCGGCGACAAGGGCAAGTTCGGATTGACGCCGGGGCAATTGCTCGTCCTCGCGAAAAAACTGAAAGATGCGGGACTCACGCACAGCATGCGCATGCTGCATTTTCACATGGGCTCGCAGATTTCCAATCTGCGCGACATCACCAACGGGATGCGCGAAGCGGTCAGACATTTCACACAACTGCGCGAACTCGGATTGCCGCTGGATCACGTCGATGTCGGCGGCGGTCTGGGCGTGGATTACGAAGGCACCCGCTCGCGCGGCGAGTGCTCGATCAATTACGATCTCGATCAATACGCGCAAGCGATCGTCGCGCCACTCGCTGAAGCCTGCAAGGAATTGAAACTCGCGGCACCGCATGTGCTCACCGAATCGGGACGCGCGATGACCGCGCATCACGCGGTGCTGGTGATCGACGTCAGCGAGGTGGAAGCCGCGCCGCAAGGTGACGTCGCGGCGGCGGAACCCGATGAACCCCAAGTCCTGCGCGCATTGCGCGCCACGCACGCAGCGCTCGATCGACGCCCGGCGCTGGAAGTCTGGCAAGAGGCGCAACATCTGCTCGGCGAAGGACAATCGCAGTATGCTCAGGGCGCGTTGAATCTGGCGCAGCGTGCGCGGCTGGACGATGTATATCACGCGATCGCGCAGGGCGTGCGTGCGCGTCTGCGCGCGGACGCGCGCTCGCACCGGGAAACGCTCGATGCGCTGGACGCCAAACTGGTCGACAAGTATTTCTGCAACTTCTCGGTGTTCGAGTCGATCCCGGATGTGTGGGCGATCGATCAGGTGTTCCCGATTCTGCCGTTGACGCGCCTCCACGAGCGCCCAACCCGGCGCGGCACGCTCGCCGATCTCACCTGCGATTCCGATGGTCGGGTGGATGTGTTCGTCGGTTCGGAAGGGCTCGACGTGAGCCTGCCGCTGCACGAGCTACGCGCAAACGAACCGTATCGGCTCGGCATCTTCCTAGTCGGCGCGTACCAGGAAACGTTGGGCGACATCCACAATCTATTCGGCGACACCGATGCGGTCAACGTACGTATCGAGGGCGATGAGTTCGCGCTGGACGGCGATCGTCGCGGCGACAATTCGGACATAGTGCTCGACTACGTGGGTTACAAACCGGACGACTTGCGCGCCGCGTGGCGCGACAAGGCCGCCGCCGCGCGATTGCCGGACGAGGAAGCGCAGCGCGTGACCGATGCGCTGGAAACAGGATTGACCGGCTATACGTATCTCGGCGGCTCGCCGAACGATTGACGCGATCAGTCGCGCGCTATCTGGAATCCCGCGAACGACTGGCTGACCGGCATCACCTCGATCCGGTTGACGTTCAAATGCGACGGCAGATTGGCGATCCACCAGATCGTTGCGGCGATGTCGTCCGCCGTGATCGGATGCGCGCCGGCGTAAAGCTTGTCCGAGGCCGTCCTGTCGCCATCGGTGCGCACCATGGTGAATTCGGTTTCGGCCATGCCCGGTTCCAGCGAGGTCACGCGCACGCCACTGCCATGCAGGTCGCTGCGCAAGTTCAACGAGAACTGGGTGACGAAGGCCTTGGTCGCACCGTACACATTGCCGCCCGTATACGGGTAACTCGCGGCGGTGGAACTCACATTGACGATCGCGCCGCGGCGTTCGATCAAGGTCGGCAACAGTTTGCGCGTCAGCGTCACGAGCGCGATGACGTTGGTATCGATCATCTGCCGCCATTGCGCGGGATCGGCCTGTTGCGCCGGCGCGGTGCCCAGTGCGAGTCCCGCGTTGTTGACCAGCAGGTCGATGCCGCGAAATTCATCCGGCAACGCATCCAGCGCTGCCTGCATAGCGGCTTCATCGCGGATGTCGAACGCGGCGATGTGCACCCGTTCGGCACCGTGCGCATCGACGAGACTTTGCAATCGTTCCGCGCGACGCGCGCAGGCGATCACGCGCCAACCGGCGACGGCGAAATATTTCGCGGTGGCGGCGCCGAACCCGGACGAAGCGCCGGTGACGAGCAGGGTTGAGAGTGAGGCAGGACGCCGGTCGACGAACCCACCATGGATGGTTGCTTGCATACAGTTCAATTGTCCGGACTTCTACTTTTCCTTCAACGCAATCGCATGGATGCCGGCGGCGGACAGTCGTTGCTTCGCTGCTTCCAGTTCGGTCGCGGAATGGAACGGGCCGAGCCGCACGCGGTTCCAGGTCTGCCCATTGATGGTGACCGGCTGCACGCTGACGCTGAAGCCCTGCAAGGCGAGCTTGGCTTTCATGCCGTCGGCGTCGGCTCCGCTCGGAAACGAGCCGACCTGCAACAGATAACCGCTGCCCGAAGCCGTCGTCGTATTCGTGGCGGTGGCGTCGGTATTGGCGGCTGGTGTTGCCGTTTGCGCCGGGTTGTTGGCTGCGGCGGCCTGCTGCTGGGCTTCCTGCTTGGCCCTGGCGGCGAGATCGGCGTCCGGGATCACCACTTCTTTTTCCGGCAGCACCGAATAGAAATCGAAGCTCGGTTTTTTGTCGGCATCGGATGCGACCTGATCGGCCACACCCGGCTCGCTGGCCTTGGGCGCGGTCGCCTGCGGATTGGGTTGTGGCTGATCGTGGCGGCGCAAACTGGGCGCGTAACCGCCCAGCACCGCCGCCGCGCACACGATCACGCCGACGATCACGCCCGCGCCGAAGAGAATCCATCCCGGCGTGCCGCCGCTGCGCACCGCCTGTCTGCCGTTGCCGCGTTTTACTGCCATGTGTTCATCCGTTGCGTAAATCGATCATGCGGTCTCAAAAACGTAGCGAGCGAAGCCAGGTTGCGCGCCGACGGAGCGCCGGCGGAGCGCAGGAAAGCAAGTGTACACGCCAGCACATGAGCATTCCTTTGGCCCAAAAGCGACACATCCATGTATCGGGCCTGATCCGAACACCGCCGGCGCACGAGATGCCGGGCGCGGCAGTTTTTTCACATACTTTCCGGCGCCGACACGCCGATCAATTCGAGACCGTTCGCCAGCACCTGCCGCGTACCTAAGGCCAGCGCCAGCCGCGCATCGCGCAGGCCCTCGTCGTCGATCAAAAACTGTTCCGCGTTGTACCAGGTGTGGAAAGCGTGGGCGAGTTCGCGCAGGTATTGTGCCAGCAGATGCGGCTCGAGGTTGGCGGCCGCCGCTTCCACCACTTCCGGGTAGCGTGAGACTTCGATCAACAGCGCTTGCGCGTGCGCGCTTTCCAGCTGGGGCAATTGCGCCAGCGCGGGGCCGCGGTCGAACACGATGCTGCGTTCGTGCATCTGCCGCTGCACGCTGCAAATGCGCGCGTGCGCGTACTGGATGTAATAGACCGGGTTGTCATTGCTTTGCGAACGGGCCAGATCAATGTCGAACACCAATTGCGAGTCGCCCTTGCGCGCGATCAGGAAATAACGCGTGGCGTCGCGGCCGGCCTGCTCGATCAGATCGCGCAAGGTGACATAGCCGCCGGCGCGTTTGGAGATTTTCATCTCTTCGTTGCCGCGCATCACCGTCACCATCTGGTGCAGCACGTATTCCGGCCAGCCTTGCGGAATGCCCATGTCCAGTGCCTGCAGGCCCGCGTGCACGCGGGCCAGCGAGCCGTGATGGTCGGCGCCCAGTTCCGTGATGGCGCGCAGGTAACCGCGCTCCCACTTGCTGAAGTGATAGGCGACATCCGGCACGAAATAGGTGTAACTCCCGTCGGACTTGCGCATCACGCGGTCCTTGTCGTCGCCGAAGTCGGTCGACTTCAGCCACAGCGCTCCGTCGGCCTCGTAGGCGTGGCCTTCCTCGACGATGCGCGTCACCGCCTGCTCGACCGTGCCGTCGGCATATAGCGAGGATTCCAGAAAATACACATCGAAATGCACGCCGAACGCGCGCAGATCCTCGTCCTGCTCGCGGCGC
>JBDTAJ010000013.1:0-3062 GCA_039924705.1 Rhodanobacteraceae bacterium | reverse complement strand
TGACCGGCATCGAGTTGCTGATCCTCGCGCTGCTGCTGGCGATCGACGGCGGTTTGCTATGGCGTTTCGAGCACGCAGTGCCTTCAACCGACGCGGCCGTTTCGAGCGCACCGCCGTCGCAGAGCGTCACTGCAACGAATGCATCTGCGATACCCACGTCGGCATCCGCAATCGTCCAGCCGGACTCATTCCCGCCAAATCCGTCGCCGTGCTGCCGCTGGCCAACGAGAGCGGCGAAAACGATCAGCAGTATTTTTCCGACCGCCTTTCCGAAGACCTGATCACCGCGCTGTCGCAGTTTGCGGGGTTGAAAGTCATCAACCGCGATTCGTCGTTCCAGTTCCGCGACAGCAAGGACAGCGTGCAGACCATCGGCGAGAAGCTTGGCGTGGCGCACCTGTTGGAAGGCACCGTGCAACGGCTGGGCGACGAATTACGCATCAGCGCGGAATTGGTGAACGTCGCCGACGGCAGCACGCTGTGGTCGCAGCACTACGACCGGCCGTACAAGGATTTGTTCGCGTTGCAGGACGACATCACCAAGGCCGTGGCGGGCGAGTTGAAAGCCAAACTTCTGGATAACGGCGGCGCGGTGGTGCAGAGCGATCGTCCGCCCAGCGGCAATCTCGCGGCGTACAACGCGTATCTGCAAGGCGAGTTCTACCACCAACGCGAAAACGAAGCGGATCTGCGCAAGGCGATTGCGCAGTTCAGCGAAGCGACGCGTCTTGATCCCCAATACGTCTTGGCCTACGCGGCCCTTTCCGAAACCTGGACGGGTCTGGCCGGCAACTACCTGGGCGGCGGCGACGCGTAGCGCGCCTACGAGCAGGCGCGTGTCGCAAGCAATACCGCATCGATCTGGCCGCGGCGCACGCTTCCCGCGCCAAACTGTTGCTCACCGCCGAACTCAACTGGGCCGGCGCGCAGAGAGAATACCGGCGTGCGCTGGAACTGGCGCCCAATGACGGGCAAATCATCAGTGTCCGGGCGCCAATTCAAGCGACGCTTGGCCATACGCAGCACGCCGTCGAGTTCACCCGGCAGGTTCTGCCGTGCTGCGCGCGGCGGTGCTGTATGCCGGCGCGGTGTGGGCGCTGGCGCAGGGCATCGCGTAACTGCCGGAATGATTGGATGCCGCCGACCGCCGAACGCAGGTGTCGGGGCAAAGCGGGGAAGATCGATGTCGAATGGCCAGGATGGATATCATTTTTGACATCGATCAGTGCATCGTATTACGATATACCTATCGATAAGCTGGAGATGCTTTATGTCCGCGGTCACGGTATCGCCAAAATTCCAGGTCGTCATTCCGCAGGCGGTTCGTCAGGCCATGGGCCTGGTGCCGGGCGTGAAGTTGCAGGTCGTCCATTTCGAGGATCGTATCGAGATGATCCCGCTGCGCTCGAGTAAATCCCTGCGTGGTTCGCTGCGTGGCATCGATACCTCGGTGCCGCGCGAACGTGATCGCGTGTGAGCGCGCGCGCATGAACGTGGTCGACTCCTCGGCGTGGCTGGAGTATTTCGCGGATGAGCCGAACGCCAAGCATTTCGCCAGGGTCATCGAGAATCCCGACGAGTTGCTGGTGCCGTCGATCAGCTTGCTGGAAGTGTTCAAGCGCATCAGTCTGCAACGCGATGAGTCCACTGCACTGCAGTACGTGGCGGTGATGCAGCAAAGCACCGTCGTCGAGCTCGATGCGGCGCTGGCACTACGCGCCGCTGCGCTGGGCTTGCGCCACAAGCTGCCGCTGGCCGACAGCATCATTTACGCCACGGCGCAGCACGCCGGCGCCGAAGTCTGGACCCAGGACGCGGATTTCAAGGGACTGCCCAACGTGCACTTTTGGTCCAAGGCGTAGCGTCATCGGGCGAGTCGTGGAGAGGGGCGAGGATGGACATTGTTGCCGAGCTCAAGCGTCGCAACGTGCCGCGCGCGGGCGTGCTTTATGTCGGCGCGGTGTGGGCGCTGGCGCAGGGAATCGCGCAACTGGGGCCGGTGATCGGCGCGCCGGAATGGATCGCGCGCTGGTTTCTGATCGCCGCGTGTATCGGGTTCCCGTTCTGGATCGCGTTCGCGTGGTTCTACGAGTTCACGCCGCAAGGCCTGAAGCGCGAGAGCGAGATCGCACCGAATGATTCGATTGCGCATTCCACGGGCCGCAAGCTGGACAAGTGGATCATCGCGGTGCTGGCGCTCGCGGTGGTGCTGCTGCTCACCAACACCTTCGTGTGGCGTAGGGGCGCGGGGTTCGTCGACGACGCGACGAATGCGATCCCGGCCAAATCCATCGCGGTGCTGCCGTTCGATGACTTGAGCCCCGCTCACGATCACGGTTATTTCTCCACCGGCATGGCGGAGGAACTGTTGAACGCGCTGGCGAAAGTGGAGAATCTGAAAGTCGCCGGTCGCGCTTCGTCGTTTTATTACGGCAGCCGCAACGCCGATCTGCGCACCATCGGCAAAGCGCTGGGCGTCGCCAACGTGTTGGAAGGTTCGGCGCGCACACAGAATGACGCGGTGCGCATCAGCGTGCAGTTGATCCGCACCGGCGATGGTTTCGAGGTGTGGTCGCAGAGCTACGGCGACATGCGCAACATTTTCGATGTGCAGGAACGCATCGCGCGCGCGATCGCCGAGCATTTGAAAATAGTATTGGCGGGTGGTCAAAAGGGGCGTCTGGTGCCGGTGGCCACCACCAGCGCGGAAGCCTACACGCAATTCGTGACCGCGCAGACGTTGGTCAACAAGCGCGTCGGCGACAGCCTGCCGCGCGCGATCGCGCTGTTGCAGAAAGCCACCGTGCTCGATCCGAAATTCGCGCGGGCATGGTCGAAACTCGCGGTCGCCTACGCGGTGCTGCCGCAATACACCGGTGCCGACTGGAGGGAGAGCTGGAAGGCATCCGACAATGCCGCACAGCGAGCGCTCGCGCTCGATCCGGACGATGCGGAAGCCTACGCGGCGCTCAGCTACAACCAGTTCTCGCAACGGCATTACGCGGCAATGGTCGAACCGATGCAGCGTGCGCTGCAACTGGCGCCGGACAATGTCGCGGTGA
>JBDTAJ010000012.1:0-5022 GCA_039924705.1 Rhodanobacteraceae bacterium | reverse complement strand
ACGCGCGCGGCTTCGATCAGCGCGGACACGCCGGAAGCGTCGTCGTCCGCGCCGGGTGCATCGCCGGTCGCATCCATCACATCGGTCCGGCGCGAATCGAGATGACCGGTGATCACGATCACGCGATCAGGATCGGAGAGGCCGCGCTGGATCGCGACCACGTTCATCACCTCGACACCGTTCTTCGGCAGGCGTTCGCCGGTGAACGTTTGCGAAGGCGTGACGATTCGCAAGCAGCCGCCGCAGTCCTTCGAGATCGCTTCGAAACGCGATTTGACCCAGCGCCGCGCCGCGCCGATGCCACGCGTGTCGGATTTGGTATCCGACAAGGTGCTGCGCGTGCCGAACGACACCAGTTTCGCGATCGTCGCGTGCAATTCGTCAGGCGAAACGGCCTGCGCGATCGCGTGTAGTTCGGGGTGAACGTTGGACGGTGGGGTATCGGCGGCGAGCGCGACGCCGGCAGTGAGGATCAATCCGGCGAACATCGGCAGACTACGCATGGCGGCTTTCCTCGAATGGCTCTGCATAGCCTAGCGCCATGTTGAGCGAGGCGCGGTTGCACCGCAACATGCTTCGACAGCGTTCAGAGCTTACACTGATCGCTTACCCGCATTGGAAGGAGACCGCCATGCGTCGCATCGCACTCGCCGCGCTTATCGCAACCTGTTCGCTGGCCGCCGCGCAAGCCGCCGATACGCCTGTCGCCAGCGAAAAAATGTTTTCGCCGGCGATCACCGCCGCGGGCTTTCGCGATTACGACAAGGCGATCTCGTCGGATTTCATGGAGGGACGCAAACCGGGCACGCAAGGGGCACAGCGCGCGACGGGCTACATCGTCGATCAATTCAAGAAACTCGGCTTGACTCCCGGCAACCACGGCTCGTGGTTCCAGCAGGTGCCCACGGTTTCGACCACGCTGCAGAACAAGGATGGGCTGAAGCTCGATATCGCCTCGGGCGGCAGCACGCAATCTTTCGCCTACGGCACCGACATGGTCGCGTACGACCCGCAGGACAAACCGCACGTCGCATTGAAAAACTCCGACATCGTGTTTCTCGGCTACGGCATCGATGCGCCGCAATGGCAATGGAACGATTACGCCAATCAAAACGTGAAAGGCAAAACCGTGATCGTGCTGGTCAATGATCCCGGCTACGCGACCGGCGACCCCAAACTATTCAAGGGCCGCACCATGACCTACTACGGCCGCTGGACCTACAAATACGAGCAATGTGCGCGCGCGGGCGCGGCGGCGTGCTTGATCGTGCACGACACCGGTGGGGCGGGTTATCCGTGGACGGTGGTGCGCAACAGTTGGACCGGCCCGCAATTGAGCCTGTCGGCGAGCGAAGACCCCGCGCCGCGCGTGCCGGTCGCCGGTTGGTTGAGCGCCGACGCCGCGCGCACGCTGTTCGCCAAGGCGGGCCTCGACTTCGACAAATTGAAAGCCGCCGCCTCCAAACGCGGCTTCAAACCCGTGCCGTTGAAAGCCACCGCGTCGATCACGCTGGACAGCAAGATTGAAACCGGCAGCGCCAACAACGTGCTCGGTTTGATCAAGGGCAGCGGGAAACCGGATGAAGTCATCATTTATTCCGCGCATTGGGATCACTTCGGACGCGATCCCAAGTTGCAGGGCGACCAGATCTTCAACGGCGCGATCGACAACGGCACCGGCATCTCGGCATTGCTGGAAATCGCCGGCGCGTTCGCCAAACAGACCCCGAGACCGAAACGCAACGTACTGTTCATCGCCACCACGCTGGAGGAGTCCGACCTGCTGGGTTCGCTGTATTACACCCAGCATCCGGTGTTTCCGCTCGACAAAACCGTCGCCGACATCAACATGGATGCGATGGATGTGATCGGCCCGACCCGCAACATCCAGATCATCGGCAGCGGGCAATCGCAACTCGAGGACATGCTGAAAGCCGCGATCAAAACGCAGGGCCGCTACACCAGTCCCGACGCCACGCCGCAGAACGGCTTTTACTATCGCGCCGATCATTTCAGTTTCGCCAAGGCCGGTGTGCCCGCGCTGATGACCCAAACCGGCGACGACGAGGTCAACGGCGGCACTGCGGCAGGCCGCGCCGCGCTCGCCGATTACACCGCGCACCGCTATCACACTCCGCAGGACAACTTCGATCCGAACTGGGATTTCAGCGGCGTCGCGCAGGACACCCAGACGCTGTTTCAAGTCGGCCGCGAATTGGCCGACGGCGATCAATGGCCGAAGTGGAGCAAAGACAGCGAGTTTCGCGCCAAACGCGAGGCGATGATGCCTCGGAAGTAGGTCCCGCTCGCTGCGGCGAGCGGGCCGCTTTTGTTTCGGCAAAAGCCGCCAAAACCATCGCGCGTGATCGAGAATGGATCCTCGGCTCAATCACGACGAAGCTAACGTCGAGGGAAGCTCGAACGTCCCGTCCACCACTTCCACGAAATTGCGCTCTTCGCGCAGGATGAAGCGTTTGTTCTGCGCCAACTCGAAATTTTTTTGCCCTTCCGGGTCTTCGCGCAACCGCGTCTGGTATTTCTCGTAGTCCGCCAGACTTTCGAACGCGATCAAACCCCAACCGATGTCGTTGGTCCCCTGCCACGGCAGAAAATAACCCACGAGATGACCGCCGCAACGCGGGATGATGCGGCCCCAATTCTCCGCGTATAGCTTGAACGCGTCGCGCTGGTAAGGGTCGATCTGGTAACGGATCACGAAAACGATCGTCATCGGTTTTCTCCCGTCGTGTGTTGTTGCGCGGGCGTCGCGACCGAAGCCCAGCGTGAGCGCCGCGCCGATCGCCGCCAGGCTCTCGACGAAGGCACGGCGGTTGATCGACGTGGTCGACGTTTCCGGATGCATATTCGCCAGTCTGTCCGTTGTGCCGCATCGACGCTTCGTCTAACATCGAAGCGTGTTCGTCGACCCGGAAACTACCATTGCCACAATTGCCGCTGCCATCGGTGAGCCGGCGCGGGCACGCATGCTGTACTGCCTGATGGATGGCCATGCGCTCACCAGCACGGAACTCGCCGCGGTCGCGGAGGTGGCGCCATCCACCGCCAGTGCGCATTTAAACCGGTTGCACGCCGCACGGCTGGTCAAGTTGGCCGTGCAAGGCAAGCACCGTTACTACAGCCTGCAGGACGCCAATGTTGCCGAGGTATTGGAGAGCTTGAACGTTTTGGCGGGCACGACACGGCGCGAATTCGTGCCGAATACGCCGAACCGATTGCGCGCCGCGCGCACCTGCTACGATCATCTCGCAGGCTCGCTGGGCGTAGCCCTGCACGATCGGTTTACGGCGCTGCGTTGGCTGACGACTGATTCGACCGCCGAGGACAACGCCTACGATCTCACCGCGGCCGGGCGCAAAGCCTTTGACGCGTTGAGCATCGATGTCGACGCTACCCGGCGGTTGCGTCGGCGCTTTGCCTGCGGCTGCCTGGACTGGAGCGAGCGCCGGTTCCATCTGGGCGGCGCCCTGGGCGCGGCGCTGTTGAACACCGCGTTGAAAAGAAAATGGGTGAGGCAGGATCTCGACAGCCGCGCGTTGAACATCACCGCGGCCGGGCGCCGCGAAATGCTGGCGCGATTCGAGTTGCGTGTTTGAGGGATGCGCATGAATCGCTCCCGACGCTTGAACAAACGATCTCGCCGGCCGCACCTCGTTCTGTGCGGTGTCTTGTCGATCGTTTGCGCATGGGCGCCGATCGGCTTGGCCGCGCCGCCCTTAACAACAGGGCTGCAACAGAATGTCACCTTCGACGATTACTCGCCGCTATCGAGCGGGATGGAGCTTGCGCGGCGTTTGTTATCGCCACTGTCGTTCCAGCGTCTGCAACACATGCTCGCGGCGAAGCACGAAGCGATGCGCGCGCAATCGATCGATCTGGCGCAAGAGAAATTCATTGTCTACATGCCGACCGGCGCGCCACCAAAGGATGGCTATGGCCTGCTGGTATTCGTGCCGCCGTGGCCGCAGGCGGAGTTGCCGCATGGCTGGGCAACTCCACTGGATCGGCATAGTGTGATCTATATAAGTGCCGCGAATGCCGGCAACGATGCCGATGTCATAGAGCGGCGCGCGCCGCTGACGTTGCTCGCTTACGTAAATATTCGCGCGCGTTATCCGCTAGACGGAACCCGCGTTTACATCGGCGGCATGTCGGGCGGCGCGCGCGTGGCACTGCACATCGCGTTGGCCTACCCGGATGTGTTCCACGGCGCGCTGCTCGATGCCGGCAGCGATCCAATCGGCACCGCGCAGATTCCGTTGCCGGCCGCCGATCTATTCCGCCAGTTCCAGCAATCGACACGGTTGGTTTATCTCACGGGCGGGGACGACCAGGATCATCTGCGCATGGATGAAGCCAGTCGCAGCTCGCTGCAGGATTGGTGCGTGTTCGACGTCGATACCGAAACCATGCAGCATCTGGGACACGAGACCGCCGACGCGACGAGCTTGAACCGCGCACTGGATGCGTTGGAGAAATCGTCCAGGGTCGATCCCGACAAGCTGGCGCAATGCCGCGCGCGTGTCGAGCGCGAGTTGTCGGCGAAACTGGCCGACGCGCAAACGGCCTTGACGCGCGGGGATCGCGATGGTGCCAGCAAGCAGATCGAGGCGATCAATGCTAGCTACGGTGGATTGGCTGCACCGAAGATTCTGGAATTACAGAACGAATTCGGTGCAGGACGGTAAAGAGCAGGCTGGGCTGATAAGCCCAGAGATGATTCGACATGAAACAAGTTGGCTTGCCAGCGGGCCTGCTTACTCACTCAAAGGAGCGAAGTTTCCATGCACTATTCGCGTCTCTGCTCCATGCAGATCGATTGCAACGTCTCCGATGTGGATGAGGCCGCGCATTTCTGGGCGGAGGCGCTGGGCCGACCCGTGGACTTAAGCCATTCGGGCAGCCGCGGCAATTACCGGATGCTAGCGAGCCCGCCCGATGAACCGATGGTGCAAATCCAGCGAGTGGATCACGAAAGCCGCGTGCACCTTGACATCGAAACCG
>JBDTAJ010000011.1:0-4983 GCA_039924705.1 Rhodanobacteraceae bacterium | reverse complement strand
GCGCGCCGCCGGAGCGCAGGGTGAGGCATGGATGCCGATCGGAAAACCACCATGGATGGTTGCTTGCTTTACTCCGACCACAGCCGGCGCGTCACGTAACGATTGCATCAGGCCGAGCGCGAGCTTTGCAGAGCGCTCAACGCCATGTCACTCGCCGTCGCCTTAACCCGCGCCCAGGAAGGCGTCGCAGCTCCGTTGGTGACGGTCGAGTTGCATCTGTCCGGCGGGTTGCCTGGCACATCTATCGTGGGCTTGCCGGAAGCCACGGTGCGCGAAGCGCGCGACCGCGTGCGCGTGGCGATCCAGAACACCCAATTCGAATATCCCAACCGACGTGTCACCGTGAACCTGGCCCCGGCGGATTTACCGAAGGACGGCGGGCGCTTCGATTTCGCCATCGCGCTGGGTATCCTCGCCGCCGGTGGTCAGGTGTCGGGCGAGGCGCTGCATGGCTGCGAATTTCTGGGCGAGCTCGCTTTGTCCGGCGAGTTGCGTTCGGTCACCGGCGTGTTGCCGGCGTTGCTGCGCGCGCGGCATGGCAAGCGCTGCGTGATCGTGCCGCTCGAGAATGCGCACGAAGCCGCGTTGCTCGGCGACATCGACGTGCGCGTGGCGCGTTCATTGGCGGAAGTCTGCGCGCACTTGCGCGGCGCGTTCCGTGTGCGGAATGTCGATTGAGTCCGGCACATGGAAGTGCCGTCCGTTCCGCGCGCCGCATCACACCGCGTCCGGAGTGGCGCTGGTCGGCGGTGGCTCGCATCCGCGCCCCGGCGAGATTTCACTCGCGCATTACGGCGTTTTATTTCTCGACGAGTTGCCCGAATACGACCGTCACACCCTGGAAGTGTTGCGCGAGCCGTTGGAATCCGGCCGCAGTGTGATTTCGCGCGCCGCTCGCCAGGCCGAATTTCCGGCGCGCTTCCAATTGGTCGCGTCGATGAATCCGTGCCCGTGCGGCTATGCCGGTGATCCCAATGGCCGTTGTCGTTGCACACCGGACATCATCGCGCGTTATCGCGGGCGCATTTCCGGCCCGTTGCTGGATCGCATCGATCTGACCGTCGACGTGCCGCGCCTGCCGCTGGCCGAACTCGACAGCGGGCGGCATTCGCAAGACGAAACTTCCGTGATGGTGCGCGAACGCGTAATCGCCGCGCGTGCGATTGCCGTGCAACGCGCCGGCAAACCCAATGCGGAGCTGACCACCTGCGAGATCGAACGCGATTGCGCCTTGGGCGATGCCGAACGCGCGCTGCTACAACACGCGATGGACAGGGTGGGGTTATCCGGGCGCGCCTACCATCGTGTCTTGTGGGTGGCGCGCAGCATCGCCGATCCCGCCGCCAGTGATCCTATCGATCGCAAACATCTTGCGGAGGCGCTGCAGTATCGGCGGATGGGCATGGCCGCCCCGAGTTGAACCTCCGTTTTGGTGGAATCGGCAAGCTGCATCGAACCGACTCTAGGTATGATGCGCGCCATGGGCGATCCACCATCGATTCAGGCTCCGGCGGGATTTCCGAGCGAAACCGCCGAATTCGTGCTGCCAGGTCCGGCAGGTCGGCTGGAAATCGCGACCGGCGTGCCGGCGGCGGCGTCGGCGCGCGCCGGCACTGTCATCATCTGCCATCCGCATCCGCAGCACGGCGGCAGCCTGCACAACAAGGTGGTCACGATGCTCGAACGCAGTTTGCGCGAGTCGGGTCTCGCCACGGTGCGTTTCAATTTCCGCGGCGTCGGCGATTCGCAGGGCGAATACGACGAGGGCGATGGCGAGAGCGGCGATCTGGTCGCGGTCGCGCAATGGGTGCGCCGCGCGCGGCCGAACGACGCGCTGTGGCTGGCGGGATTCTCGTTCGGCGCTTACGTCGCGTTGCGCAGCGCGCGCTCGCTGGCGGCGAACGCGTTGATCACGGTCGCGCCGCCGGTGGGCCGCTGGGATTTCGCCGGCGTGGCGATGCCCGAATGCCCGTGGTTGGTGGTGCAAGGCGAAGACGACGAGATCGTCGACCCGCAGGCGGTGTTCGACTGGGTTGGCACGCTCGATCCGCCACCAATATTGCTGCGCATGCCGGAAACTGGGCACTTCTTCCATCGACGGCTGATGGATCTGCGCGGCGCGGTCAAGAACGCAGTGAGAGGCTGGTTGCCGCCTTTATATGCCGGCACCGCTTGACGCAGGTGGATTCTCTGGTCGCGGAAAATGTAACGCCCAGTGCGCGCTATCGCGCTGGCGTGATTGCACGCCAATGGCAGGGCGATCCGGCGCAATATGCCGCGCTCGCCAAGTTCGATCGGTTGTACCGCGAATTGATTACCCACCGCGCGAGTTTCTGGCGCAATGTTGCCCTCGCGAATCGTCGTGCGCCGCGCGGGATCTTTCTGCACGGCCCGGTCGGTCGCGGCAAGACCATGCTGATGGATCTGTTCGTCGAATGCTTGCCGCAAGGCATGGCGCGCCGGTTGCATTTCCATCGTTTCATGCTGGAGGTACACGCGCGCTTGCGCTCGCTCGAGGGACGCCGCGATCCGCTGCGCGAGGTCGCCGCGCAAATCGCGCAAAGCGGCCGCGTGCTGTGTCTGGATGAATTCCACGTCGACGACATCGGCGATGCGATGACCCTCGACGGGCTGTTGCGCGGATTGTTGCTACGTGGCATGACGCTGGTTGCCACCTCGAACACGGCACCGCGCGATCTGTATCGCGACGGCTTGCAGCGTGCGCGTTTTCTGCCCGTGATCGATGCGATTGGACGCCATTGCGATGTGCTGGAGCTTGCCTCGCCGCACGATTGGCGCTTGCGCGCGCTGACCCGCGCGAGCGTGTATCTCACGCCGCTGGATGCCGCGGCCGAGCGTGCGCTGGCGCGATTGTTCGCCGGACTCGCGCAAGGCCCGGTGCAGCAGGGAGGGAAACTGAGCATCAATGATCGCGCGGTAGCGGTGCGGCGTGCTTGTGCGCAGGCGGCGTGGTTCGACTTCGGGGCATTGTGCGAGGGGCCGCGCGGCGCCGCCGACTACATCGAGCTGGCGCGCGCGTATCCCGCGATCCTCGTTTCCCGGGTGCCGCAGTTCACGCCCGACGGCGAAAACGCGGCGCTACGCTTCGTGCAGATGGTCGATGAGTTCTACGACCGCCGCGTGAAACTCGCGTTGTCGGCCGCGGTTCCTGCGATCGATTTGTACGACGGCAAGCGCCTGCGCGCGGAGTTCGCGCGTACCGAAAGCCGCCTGATCGAAATGCAGAGCACGGCCTATCTGGCGCAGGCGCACAGATAATGCGCTGTCCCTGCGCGCAAAGCCGACCATCCGTGGCCTCGATCTCCGTGGCTGCACTTCTCAAAAAAGCCGCCACATTCTCTCGCCCATGTCGAAATGCGGCTGCCACGATCGTCATCGAGGATAAGAACCGACTTTGCCGTCAACATGGCGAATGTCATGCTTGATATCACGACTTCCGACCCTTACCCCGCATCGTCCTCCGGGCAATAGTTGCATCCGCAAATAAAATACAATATCTTTACCGGCCAGTTCATTTATGACCGGCATGATTCAAGCGCCCAAAACACGCCGGATCACTGGTATTCCAAGCACAATCCGATGACGCCCTTTCCCACCCTAAGGATTTTCCCCATACGCGCGATGGTCTGCGCCGCGACGCTCGCGCTCGCCGCGTGTGCGGTGGGACCGAACTACCAGCGTCCCGACGCCCCGCCGGTGGATCGCTATACCCGGCAGCCGTTGCCGGTGGCGACGGTGTCCGCCGACACCGCCGGCGGCGACGCGCAGCGATTCCTGGAAGGCCGCAATGTGCCCGCGCACTGGTGGACCGCGTTCGGCAACGATGAGCTGGATGCGCGGGTACGCGCGGCGCTGGATCACAGCCCGTCGATCGCCTCGGCGCAAGCCGCGCTGCGGCAGGCCCAGGAGGACGCCGCCGCTGCACGCGGCGGACTGTTTCCGTCGCTGGACGCCAACGTCGGCGCGACGCGGCAGAAGCAATCGGGCGCGCAATTCGGCGGATTTGGTAGCGGCGTCGGCGGCTTCAGCAGCGGCCCGTTCACCGTGTACAACGCCGGCGTCAGTGTCGGCTACGCGTTCGATATTTTCGGCGGCGTGCGCCGCGGCGTCGAGGCGCAATCGGCACTGGCCGACTATCAACGCGCGCAGCTCGATGCGACCTATCTGACCTTGGCCGCGAACGTCGTCACCGCGTCGCTGCAGGAAGCATCCTTGCGCGAACAACTGCGCGCGAACGAGCAGATTGCGGATTTCCAGCGCAAGGAACTCGACATCGCGAGCAAGCAGCAGCAGATCGGCGCGAAGTCGCTGGCGGATACGTTGGCGGTGCGCTCGCAGCTTGCGGTTACCGAAGCGACGCTGCCGCCGCTGCGCAAACAATTGGCCTCGACGCAGAATCAACTGGCAACTTATCTCGGCGTCACGCCGGCGCAATTGCAATTGAAGCCGTTGGCGCTGGATGCGGTGACGTTGCCGCTCGACATTCCTGTCAGTCTCCCGTCGAACGTGGTCGCGCAGCGCCCGGATATCCGCGCGGCGTCCGCGCTGCTGCATTCGGTCACCGCGCAGGTCGGCGTGGCGACCGCGGCGATGCTGCCGCAAATCACCTTGTCCGGCAGCGCCGGCTCGCAAGTGCTGCACGCGGGCGATCTGTTTTCCGCCGGCACTGGCGCGTGGTCGATCGGCTTGGGCCTTTTGCAACCGCTGTTCCACGGCGGCGAATTGCTGCACAAGAAACATGCGGCAAGCGCAGGCATGGACAAGGCAGTCGCGGATTGGCAAGGCACCGTGCTGACCGCGTTCCAGAATGTCGCCGACGCACTGCAGGCATTGCAATTCGACGCGCAAGGGTTGGCCGCGCAAGATGCTGTCGAAAAATCGGCCGCGCAGCGGCTCGATCTCACGCGCATCCAGTATCGCGTCGGCGCGATCGATTATCTGAATCTTCTGGACGCCGAGCGC
>JBDTAJ010000010.1:0-7832 GCA_039924705.1 Rhodanobacteraceae bacterium | reverse complement strand
TGTGAGGCGGTCAGCACCTGTTCCAGCTTGATTGAACGGCCGTCGTGCTTCTTCAAACGGTCGAACTCTTGATGTTCGACGGGATGGTGGATCAAGCTTTCGAGCGTGTCGGTCTCGCTCTTGGACGATTCTCCAAAATACGTTTCGCCACCGACGTAATCCGCAGGAACAGGGACTAGCTTTGTGAATGCCGGGCGCATGGGTTTGAACTCGAGGACGTTGCTGACCTCTACATCGTTGGGCTGTAAATACAGCGAATACGGCGTTGCGGTAACTTGAAGATACGAGGACGTCTGTATGACGCTGCGTAGTTGACTAACTTGCTGAGCGATCTTTCGCGCCTCGATGACACCCTCTCTTTTAGCGTAGCCAATAGAAGCGGCGTCAGCCTCGTCATCAATGAAGAGCGTGCGCTTTGCAACCATTGCCGGATTATTTTTGTAGAGGCTGATCAGCCGGTCCAGATTGTCGTCTTGCTTTTTGGCAACAAGGATCAGCTTCGAGTCGAGTTCGAACGCCCCGAACGAATCAGGCGCGTGCATGATGTCGTAAATTTCTAGGGAACCTCTGATCAACCCGCCCCCAGCAATGTTGACTGCGACCAGCACTGCGACGCGACTCCGCTTGTCACGAATGGATGATTTCGCGCCGGCTTGATGCCGGTTTTCACGTCATTTCACCACGTTTGTGCATACCGCGGACGCAGCTACCCTGTGGCGACCAGTATCGGTTTGCGCGCCATCCACAGATTCGCCAGCGCAAACAGCGTCATCACCTGCGCGGCGTTCTTGGCCAGGCCGCGGTAGCGCACCTTGATGTAACCGAACTGCCGCTTGACCACCCGGAACGGGTGCTCGACGCGTGCGCGGATCGAGGCCTTCAAGTGTTCGATCTGTTCGGTCAATGTGCGCAGTTCATCGTCCTCTATTCCCTTGACCTTGCCGCGCTTGGCCGCGACATACCACTTGCGGCCACGCTTGCGTGCGTACTTGTGCGCACCGGTGTAGCCGGCGTCGGCGTACACGCGGGTCTCTTTGCCATGCAGCAGCTTGTCCGTTTGCGTCACATCCGCCACGTTGGCGGCGGTGGATGTCACCGTGTGTGTAAGCCCGGTGTTCACGTCCACCCCAATGTGCGCCTTCATCCCGAAGTACCACTGATTGCCTTTCTTGGTCTGATGCATTTCCGGGTCGCGGGCCTTGTCGCGATTCTTGGTCGAAGGGGCCGCTGCGATGATCGTGGCGTCCACAATCGTGCCGCGCGAGAGCTTCATGCCGTGCCGCTCAAGATGTCCGCCCACCGCCGCAAACAGTTTGGCCGCCAAGCCGTGCTGCTCCAGCAAATGCCGGAACTTGCACACCGTAGTCTCGTCGGGTGACGCCTCGCGGCCCAGATCGATTCCCACGAATCGCCGCATCGCCGCCGAGTCGTACAGCGCCTCCTCCACTGCTGGATCGCTCAGCGCATACCACTGCTGCAGAAAGTGGATCCGCAGCATCCGTTCCAGACCGATCGGCCGGCGTCCGCCGTCGGCACGTTCCTTCGGATAGAACGGCTCGATGCACGCGCACAGCTGCGCCCACGGCACCACCTTATCCATCTCGGCCAGAAACACATCCCGCTTGGTGGTCTTGCGGTGCTGCTCGAAACCCGCATCGGTCTGCGCGGCCAACGTCATCTGCTTGTGCGACATCGTCTACACTCCAAGGTCAGTCCACGCTTCGACCACGAATCAAAATCAGAGTTTCCCTAACGCCTCAAATCGTTTCTTGCCCTTCTGGCAGTAAAAAATGCAATTACCCCATGGCAACAAAGAAACCCCCCATCCCCAATCCGAGCAGAAAATACGTCGCTTGACCGATTACGTTTCCGTACCGGTCATAGATCGCATATGAGTCCCAGCCGTATTTCGATACAATATAAATAGGAAGAATAATTCCAAAGCCTATATGCAGCTCTTACAGCTCGGCAAGTGAAAAGGGAATATCTGCGCGTTGCGCTGAGTCCCTTCACCACTACTCCCCTCGAGCGGCGTATTTTTTCGCCACGTATTCCTCGATGAGCCCCACGAACTCCTGCGCGATGTGCTTGCCGCGCAGAGTCACGGTTCTCTTGCCGTCGATGAACACCGGCGCGGCCGGTGCTTCGCCAGTGCCGGGCAAAGAAATCCCGATGTCGGCGTGCTTGGATTCGCCGGGGCCGTTGACCACGCACCCCATCACCGCGAGTGTCAGGTTTTCCACGCCGTCGTATTTCAATCGCCACTCCGGCATTTTCGCGCGCACGTGCTGCTGCACGGTTTGCGCGAGTTCTTGGAAAAACTCAGACGTCGTGCGCCCGCAACCGGGACACGCGGTCACCAGTGGGGTGAACGCGCGCAGACCCATGGTTTGCAGCAGTTCCTGCGCCACGATCACCTCGGCGGTGCGCGATTGGCCCGGCTCCGGTGTCAAGGAAATGCGGATCGTGTCGCCGATACCATCCTGCAACAGCACGGCGAGCGCGGCGGTCGAGGCGACGATACCTTTTGACCCCATGCCGGCTTCGGTGAGGCCAAGATGCAGCGCGTAGTCGCAACGCGCGGCCAAATCACGATACACCGCGATCAGTTCCTGCACGCCCGACACCTTGCACGACAGCACGATGCGATCGCGCGCCAGCCCCAGTTCTTCCGCGCGCGCGGCTGAATCCAGCGCCGAGCGGATCAGCGCCTCGCGTCCCACGTGCGCGGCATCCCAAGGCTGGGCACGCGCATGGTTCTCGTCCATCAACGCGGCCAGCATGGCCTGATCGAGCGAACCCCAATTGACGCCGATACGTACGGCCTTGCCGAGCTTCGCTGCCAGTTCCACGATCGCCGCGAATTGTATGTCGCGTTTCTTGCCGAAGCCGACGTTGCCCGGATTGATGCGGTACTTGGCCAGCGCTTCGGCCGCAGCCGGCTCGTCGGCGAGCAATTGGTGGCCGTTGTAATGGAAGTCGCCGATCAACGGCGCGTCCACGCCCATCATGTCCAGCCGTTCGCGGATGCGCGGCACGGCGGCCGCGGCTTCGAGCGTGTTGACGGTGATGCGCACCAGCTCGGATCCGGCGCGCGCCAATTTCGCAACTTGTCTGGCCGTACCGACGATGTCGGCGGTGTCTGTGTTGGTCATCGACTGCACGACGATCGGCGCGCCGCCGCCCACCAACACCTTGCCGATGCGCACGCCGATGCTGTGGCGCCGTTCGGAAAACGTTTGCGCAGCGACCATGTTCGCGAGATCGCCCTCAGCCCGTCGACGTCGCGATGTCGGTGGCCTGCGTGCCGGTGAGCTTCTCCGGCGCCGCATCCGCCTGTGCGGCGATCGTGATGCGGTAATACGCCGCGCTGAGTTCCTCGACCGCCCTCACCGCATATTCCGTCACATCCGATGTCGATGCCCAATCCGCGGGATCCGCCGGCAGGGTCAACTCGATCCTTTCCGCATGACTGTCGAACAGATGCGCGACCAGCAACGAAGGCAGGCCGGCACCGTGCTCGTCGGGCAACATCACCGCGCGCTGTGGGGCGCGCAGTTCGTCGTCGCGCACCGCCAGCCGCATGCCCGCGGCGCGCGCGCGCCGGGCCAGCAATTCGACACCCGCGAACACACTATCCTCGCCGGTACGCAACCAGCGGACCAGCCCGGCCATCCATTCCTGCGTCTCGCCGTCTTCCGCCGCCGGCGCCAGCCCGATCACCTCGCCGACACGCATGCGCAGCACGCCACCGGAATGCAACTGCAAGCGATAACCGCCGAGGCTTTGATCCAGCACCTGCGCGGACACCACGTGCGGCCTGGCGTTGTCGGCGCCCGTGGTCCATGCCGCCGCGTAATCTCGCGAGCTCAAGGTGATGGCGCTTCCGCGGATACGTTGCATGAAGGCGCCGAAATCACTGTTGCCGGCCAACACGAAATGCAGCGCGTGCAAGCCGATCACCGCGTCCAGCGCGTGGCCCGCATCGAGACGCACGAAACCGCGTTCCGCGGCGCCGCCCCAACTCGAACGCAAGCGGTGCAGGAACGCGATCGGCGTCTCGACCGCGCGGCTGCCGCGCTGACGAAAACTCAGACGCTCGATGCCCGGCGGTTGCAGCGCGGCGTGGTCTTCCAGAAAACGTTTCAATGGCGCCAGATCGAGCGCGGAAATGCCGTCCTGCGCCTGCATGCGCTCTTCCGGCACATATCCGGGACCATCGTCGCTGTTTTCGTCGACCGCGATGCCGCCGCCATCCATCGGCCCGAGCGTACAATACGAAGCAAAGCAGCGCGTCAACAACCACGACTCGCGCAGCTCGCGCGAAGAAAAGCGGTAAGGGTTGGACAACGCCAGCAACAACGCGTGCACGTAGGCCTGATGTACGTCGAGTTCGGCGCCATTGGGCAGCGCATCGGCGATCGGCTTTCCGGCAATCTCGACCTTCTGGGCGAATCGGTGCACCGCGTGCACGCGTCGCCACACGCTTCGCGGCGGCGTGCGATACAGACGATAGGACCATTGCAGCACGATGCCCATATGCGTCAGGGCGCGCACCGCTGCGGTGGCCGCGGCCTTGAACTTGAACATCGGCAGCTTTCCTTCCGGCGCGCACAGCTCGTGCAGCGCCAGCGCATAGTTGCGTGCCAGTCCGCGATGAAAGTGATGCGCGGTTTCGACTATTTTTCCCTTGGCCAGCGGCAGCGGATGGGTCTCTATGCCGAGTTGTTGCTCGATGCCTTCGCACAAGCCGGCGACTGGCGCGCGCAGCATCTCCAGCGCATCGACGCGCTCGCTGCCTTGCCAGCGCGTGACCAGCATCATGTCCAATAGCGCGCCGAGCTCGCGCGCGGCTTGCGCCGGATTGGCCAGCGGCAGATGCGCCACGCGTTCACGGATCGCACGTACGCTGGCGGGATGCTCGCGGTCGGGCTGCGAGCACGCCGGCAGATCCTCTACCAGACGCGCGTAACTGTCATTCATGGTGGCCGTTCCTGGCGAGGCATCTCGGCCCGCAAAATCGCGGCATCGTCTCGTGCCGGAACCGCATTCTAGCCCTTTCCGAGGTGATCGCGGATGTATGTGGAACCCGTGCGGCAGGCCGTGAAGAGCCTGCCCGCGTAGACTTCGCGGATGGCCGACGCAGGCAAGAATCCCCGCGACATCCACTCGCTCGCCGAACAGGCGTTGTCGCGCGCAGCTGGCGCGCCGTTGTCGACCGGCAACGCGGTCGAATTGCTGATCGATGCGCAAGTGCATTTCGACGCCTGGCTCGCGGCGATCCGCGGCGCGCAACGCAGCATCCTGTTGGCCAACTACATCTTTCGCGCCGACCGGATCGGCCACGCATTTCTCGATGCGCTATGCGAACGTGCCCGCGCCGGCTTACGCGTGTATGTGATGCGCGATTGGCTCGGCTGTCTGGGTCAGTCCGGTTCCGCTTTCTGGCAGCCGCTGCGCGAGGCGGGTGGCGAGGTCCGAGTGTGGAATCCATTCGACCCGCTCAGCCCGTTCGGCTGGATCAATCGCGATCACCGCAAACTGTTGACGGTCGACAGCCGCGTCGCGTTCGTCTCCGGTGTGTGCATCAGCGGCAAATGGCTGGGCGATCCCGCGCGCAACCTGCCGCCGTGGCGCGATACCGGCGTCGCGCTGCGCGGGCCTGCGATCGACGACATCGAACACGCCTTCGCGCAAACCTGGAACGTCTGTGGCGATCCGTTGCCGCCCGATGCGCTCACCGCCGCGGACGCGATCAAACCAGCCGGCGGGATCGCGCTGCGGGTGATCGCAACCCATCCGAGCAGCACCGGCGTGTACCGGCTCGACCAGATGATCGCCGCGCTGGCCCGCGAACGGCTTTGGTTGACCGATGCGTATTTTGTCGGCGTGGCGCCTTACGTGCGCGCGTTGCTCAACGCCGCGCAGGACGGCGTGGACGTGCGTCTGCTGGTGCCGGGCACGTCCGACGTACCCGCGGTCGCGGCGATGTCGCGCAGCGGCTATCGCCCGCTGCTGGCGGCCGGCATCCGCGTGTTCGAGTGGAATGGTTCGATGCTGCATGCCAAGACCGCGGTCGCCGATACGCGTTGGGGCCGCGTGGGTTCAACCAATCTCAATCTGGCGAGCTGGATGGGCAATTGCGAAATCGATGTCGCGGTCGAAGACGCGGGTTTCGCGCAGCTACTCGCCGATCAATACGAACACGATTTGGAAAACGCCACCGAAATCGTGTTGTCGCGTTCGCGCGTGCGCCGCGCTGCATCGAATACGCCGCCGCGGAGCGGCACGCGCGGCAAGCTGGGCGAACGCGGCAGCGCGGGACGCAGCGCCGCCGGCGCGTTGCGGCTGGCCAACACCGTCGGCGCAGCGCTCGGCAACCGCCGCGTGCTGGGCGATGACGAATCCGGTCCGTTGATCGGCGGTTTCTTCGTGCTGCTGACGTTGTTTGTCGTCGCCATGCTGTGGCCGCGCGTGATCGCATGGCCGTTGGGGCTGTTGGTGCTGTGGATCGCCATCAGCCTGATCGCGCGTGGATGGCGGCTGCGCGGCAAACGGCGGCGCAACAACGCACCGGGATCGTCATGAGCGAGGAAACCGCGAGCTATTCGACCGAACGCCGGATACTGACGCCCTCGGCGCTCAACCGTCTGGTACGCGAGTTGATCGAGGGCGCGCTGCCACTGGTCTGGATCGAGGGCGAATTGTCCAATGTCGCACGTCCCGGCTCGGGACATTTGTATTTCACGCTGAAGGACAGTGCCGCCCAGGTGCGCTGCGCGATGTTCAAGCCGCGCAGCGCGATGCTGCGTTTCCGCCCCGGCGACGGTATGCATGTGCTGGCGCGCGCACGGGTAAGCCTGTACGAGCCACGCGGCGAGTTCCAGTTGATCGTCGAACACTTGGAGGAAGCCGGCGAAGGCGCCTTGCGCCGCGCTTTCGAGGTACTGAAGGCGAAGCTGGAAGCCGAAGGTCTATTCGACGCGCAGCGCAAGCGGGCGTTACCAAAGTGGCCGCGCCGTGTCGGTGTGGTCACCTCGCCCAGCGGCGCTGCGATCCGAGATGTGCTGGCGGTGGCGCGGCGGCGCTTCGCGCTGACCGAAATCGACATCCTGCCGGTACCCGTGCAGGGCCGGGAAGCGCCCGGCGCGATCGTGGCGATGTTGCGCGCCGCCTCAGACGCGCGCCTCCACGACGTGTTGCTGCTGACCCGCGGCGGTGGTTCGTTGGAAGACCTGATCGCGTTCAACGACGAGGCCGTCGCGCGCGCGATCGCGGAGTGCGCGGTGCCCGTGGTCTGCGCGATCGGCCACGAGATCGATTTTTCGATCGCCGATTTCGTCGCCGACCTGCGCGCAGCCACACCATCGGCGGCGGCGGAATTGCTGTTGCCCGATGGCGATGCGCTGCGGTATTCGGTCACACAACATGCGGCAAGGCTTTCGCACGCGCTGCGGCGGCGTATGCACGCGCAGATGCAGCGACTCGATCACTCGTACGCGCGTTTGAGCGCACAGCGGCCGCAGCAGCGGCTTGCGGCCGGGCGCGAGCGCCTGATCGCGCTGCATGGACGATTGTTGCGCGCGGAACAGTTCGCGTGGGCGGGCACACAGGCTCGCCTTGCGCGAGTGCACGCGCGTTTGTCGCTGGTGCATCCGTCACGGCGGTTGCCGTTGCGTCAACGCGAGATCGATGCGCTGCAACGGCGCCTCCTCGGCGCCTGGGCACGCGGCGCGGAACGCGACGCGCGACGCGTGGCGGCGCTCGCCCGTGCGCTGAACGCGGTCAATCCGCTGGAAGTGCTGCAACGCGGCTACGCGATCCTGTTCGAT
>JBDTAJ010000009.1:0-25310 GCA_039924705.1 Rhodanobacteraceae bacterium | reverse complement strand
TGCAGAAACGCATCGACAAGGTCGGCGTGCAGCGCGGTCAGCAGCGCCGCGCGCGGCTGCGCAACACGCTTCCGCGCATCGCGCTGGTCGGTTATACCAACGCCGGCAAATCCACTTTGTTCAATGCGCTGACGCAAGGTGCGGCGTACACGGCGGATCAATTGTTCGCCACGCTCGACCCGACCGTGCGCAAGTTCGACGGGCTCGATTGCGGACCGGCGGTGCTGGCCGACACCGTGGGTTTTATCCGCGAATTGCCGCATGATCTGGTCGCGGCGTTCCGCGCCACGCTGGCCGAGGCGCGCGACGCCGATCTGTTGCTGCACGTCACCGACGCCGCCGATGCCGATCACGAAGTGCTGATGAAGGTCGTCGATGGCGTGCTCGAGGAAATCGGCGTGGGCGATGTGCCGCAGCTTGCGGTGTTCAATAAAACAGACATGCTTCATGCCAACGTCCATGTTGGCGAAGATCAAACAGTGGCCGTCCATGGCCGCACTTCTCACACGAAACCTCGCATTGATCGAAGCAATGACGGATTGGCCACGCGTGTGTGGGTTTCGGCTTCGACAGGCGCCGGGCTTGAACAACTGCGTCGGGCGATCGGTGAGCGACTGTCTGGCGCGCGGGTGCGCGCCGACCTGCGCCTGCCGCCCCAGGCCGGGCGTCTGCGCGCGCGCCTGATCGAACTCGGCGCGGTGGCGTCCGAGCATTACGACGAACAGGGCTGGACGCTGGCGATCGACGCGCCGCGCAACCTGCTGGCGACTTTGGCGGGCGCGCGTGGCGACGATGGCCGGTTGTTGCACGGCCTGCTCGACGCCGCGAACCGCTGACGCGGGCGGCCTCTGCTAAACTTTCGCCCGTTTGCGCCATTTGCCGCGCGCGTCTCACAGGAGCGGGTCTGTTCACCGCCAGCCAAGTGAGCCGCGCCGTTGGCCATTTGCCTGCAGGGCTAGACACCGCGAGAGAGATGTATGTCGATACATAAGCGAGCGGTAACGCCGCCCTGCGGGCAAAGGGCCAAAGCCCGGAGGGCTGCTCCGCAGCGGCCGCCATACGGCGTTGCGCGCCTTGGCCATAGAGTGGCTATGGCGCGGCGGCACGCGCTGTGTCTGGCAACCGCCGCGGAAGCAACGCGACTCGCTTGGCTGGCGTTGAACAGGCCCTAGCGATGCCTTGGAAAGAGCCCGGCGAGAAACCGCGCGAACCCCGCGAACCCGGGGGTTCGGGCAATCGTTCCGGCGACAAGCCCGGGGGCGACTCCGGCAACCCGCGCGGCCAGCGCCCGGGCGGCGGCAGCGCCTTCGATCTCGACGCGCAATTGAAGCTTCTGCGCCGCAGGCTCGGCCCGCTCGGCGGCGGCCCCGCCGGTCTCGCCGCGCTGATCGTCGTGGCCATCGTGTTGTGGTTCGCGTTGGGTGCGTGGACGCTGATCGACGCGCGCCAGGTCGGCGTGGTGTTGCGCTTCGGCCGTTACGAACGCATGCTCGCCCCCGGCCTGCACGCGCGCCTGCCGCGGCCGTTCGAGCAGGTGCTCAAGGTCGATGTCGGCCGCAGCCGCACCGTCAGCGACCAGATGCGGATGATGACGCGCGACCAGCAGATCGCGCTGGTCGATTTCTACGTGCAGTATAAGGTTGCCGATCCGCGCAAGTTCCTGTTCGCGGTGCGCGACCCGGAGGACGCGATGCGACAGGTAACCCTGGCCATCGTGCGCGCGCACGTCGGCAAGCAGACACTGCAGGCGCTGATGGCGAAAACCGACAGTGCGTTGACGACAAGCATCCGCAACGATCTGCAGCATGCGCTGGATGCCAGCGGCAGCGGCCTTGCGGTGAACGAGGTCGGCATCCAGAACGTCGCTGCGCCTCAGGAAGTCAAGGACGCTTTCGACGACCTCGGCAACGCGCGTCAGGATGCGCAACGCGCCCAGAACGATGCGCAAGCCGGCGCGGCAGCCGCCGAATCCGTCGCGCGCGCGCAGACCGCGCAAATGCAGGCCGATGCGGACGCCTACCAGACGCAGGTCGTCGCGCGCGCGCAAGGCGAGGTCGCGCGTTTCGATTTGATCCTCAGCGCTTATCGCGCCGCGCCCGACGTCACGAGCCAACGCTTGTGGCTGGAAACCATGCAGGATGTGCTTGCCACCAATCGCAGCGTGATCGACGGCAGCAACGGGCACGTGACCATCCAATTGCCGTCGCAACCGGCCGCCGCCGGTGATGTTGGTAACGCAGCGCCGCCCGCGCCCGCGCCGCCGGACAACGCGTCCGACAAGAAACCGCAGGGAGGCGCGCCGTGAAAATCGTCGGCGCGTTGATCGTGTTGTTGCTGCTGTTGGCGGGCGTCGACAGCCTGTTCGTGGTGCGCGAAGGCCACGGCGCGATGCTGCTGCAATTCGGCAATATCGTGCGGAGCGGATTCGCGCCGGGTTTGCACGTCAAATTGCCGTTCGCGCAACAGGCCAGCGTCTACGAAACCGGCACGATCGTTCTGGAGTCGGAACCGGGTCGCTACCAAACCGCCGACGGCGACGCGGTGCAAGCCGGCTTCTATGCGCGTTGGCGCATCGTCGATCCGATGGCGTATTACCGCGCGACCGATGGCGAGGAACTGCAAGCCACGCAGCAGATCACTCCGCTGATCCGCGATGCGCTGCGCTCGGAAGTCCAGACGCACAAGCTTGGCGATCTGATCGACGACAACGGCGGGATCGGCGCGCGCGCGCGCGTGCTGGTGGACAACGAGACGCGCAAACGTTTCGGCATCGCGATCCTCGACATCGGCATTGAACGGCTCGGACCGCCCGATGAGGCCGCCGACGCGCTGTACAACCGCATGCGCGCCAATGCCAAATCCGATGCGACCGCGCTGCGCGCCGCGGGCGAGGAAAATGCGGCCGGCATCAAGGCCGATGGCGAACGCAAGAAGCAGGCGTTGCTGGCGGATGCGCAGAAAGCCGCCGATACCACGCGGGGCGAGGGCGATGCGCAGGCCGCGAAGATCCAGGCCGCCGCCGCCGCGCAAGACCCGCGGTTCTTCGCGCTCTGGAGCAACCTGCAGGCATATCGCAAGGCGTTCGGCAATGGCCACACCGTGATCGTGCTGGAACCGGATTCGCCATTCTTGAAAGAGTTTTTCGGCAATGCCGCGAATGCGCCGGCGCGGAAGACGCATTGATGCTTGCCGTTCCTGATTGACGCGAATCCCACATTTCAAACGACGCACAACATCAAAGCGGCCACAGCGAGAACACGATGGGAAAGAGTGTCGTCATTCTCGGTGCCCAATGGGGGTGAGGCCGAGCGTTTACGCGATGCGTTGAAGCGCATCGCGCGCGAGGCCGCACGCCCATAGCAGGAGCGAAGGGCGGGGTTGCGAGACAAGACAGGGAAGTCGAGTCCGCAACGAATCGTCCCCCACAACCAAACGAATCATCTAAGCGAGCAAATCATGGGACAAAGCGTAGTCATTCTTGGGGCCCAATGGGGCGACGAAGGCAAGGGCAAGATCGTCGACCTGCTGACGCAGGACATTGGCGCGGTGGTGCGTTTTCAGGGTGGCCACAACGCCGGCCACACGCTCGTCATCAAGGGCAAGAAGACGGTGCTGCATCTGATCCCGTCCGGCATCCTGCGCGACGGCACGCTGTGCCTGATCGGCAACGGCGTGGTGCTTTCGCCCGCGGCATTGCAACAGGAAATCGCGGAACTCGAAGCCAGTGGCGTCAAAGTGCGTTCGCGCCTGAAGATTTCCCCGGCGACACCTTTGATCATGCCGTACCACATCGCACTCGATCAGGCGCGCGAAAAGGCCGCGGGCGCCGCCGCCATCGGCACCACCGGCCGCGGCATCGGTCCCGCCTACGAGGACAAGGTCGCGCGCCGCGGTGTGCGCGTCGCCGACCTGAGCTATCCGGATGAACTCGCCGACAAATTGCGCGAGGTGCTCGACTACCACAACTTCGTGCTGACCCAATACTTCAAGGTCGACGCGGTCGATTACCAGAAAACGCTGGACGAGGCGATCGCCTTCGGCGAATACGTCGAGCCGATGAAGTCCGATGTCGCCGGCATCCTGCACGACCTGCGCCGCAATGGCGAGCGCGTGCTGTTCGAAGGCGCGCAGGGCGCGCTGCTGGACATTGACCACGGCACCTATCCGTACGTCACGTCATCCAACACCACCACTGGCGGCGCGCTGGCCGGTGCGGGCGTGGGCGCCGATTACATCGATTACGTGCTCGGCATCGCCAAGGCTTACGCCACGCGCGTCGGCGGCGGCCCGTTTCCGACCGAACTGGACGATGACATCGGCGCGCACATCCGCAAGCGCGGCGACGAATTCGGCGCCAGCACCGGCCGCCCGCGCCGTTGCGGCTGGATGGACATCGTCGCGCTCAAGCGCGCGGTCGCCATCAACGGCATCTCCGGCCTGTGCATCACCAAGCTCGACGTGCTCGACGGCATGGAGAAACTCAAGGTGTGCATCGCCTACCAATACCGCGGCAAGCGCACCGAGTACGCGCCGCTGGACGCGGAAGGCTGGAAGGAATGTACGCCGGTGTATCTGGAGTTCCCCGGTTGGGACGAATCCACCCACGGCATCACCGAGTGGGACAAGCTGCCCGCCGCCGCGCGCACGTATCTGCGCGCGCTGGAAGAACTCGCCGGCTGCCCGCTGGCGATCGTCTCCACCGGCCCAGACCGCGACGCCAATATCGTGCTGCAAGATCCGTTTGCGTAAGGCTCGTCGTTCCAGCCATGGATTGGCCGGGATCCAGTGCCAGGGATGGTGAAATCCGCTTTCGAGTATGATTCAAGCCAAGCGGAAGATTCGCCATGAACGAAATCATTTTCCAGATCGAAGAGGCGCCCGAAGGCGGCTATACCGCGCGCGCTGGGCCATGACATTTTTACCGAAGGCGAATCGCTCGACGAACTGCGCGACAACGTGTGCGGTGCGCTGTCACTTCGACGAAGGCGCGGGGCCGAAAGTGATCCGTCTGCATTTCGTCCGCGACGAGGTGCTCGCAGCGTGAAGCTGCCGCGCGATATCGATGCGCGGGAACTCGTCAAGGCGCTTGCCACACTCGGTTATCGCGTGACCCGGCAGAGCGGCCAATACGGACATCCAGCGCTATCCGATCAATGACCGCGGCGAATATCTACTGTACCCGAATGCGGTTGAACGTTTCGAGGACTTGTCGGCTGGCATGCGCGCTCACCTGCAGGCGCATGCGGACGAATTAAAAAGGCGTGCCGCCTATCAACGCGGTAATTGCAAATGGTGGCAATACACTTGGTCGCTTCACGCCGAATTGTACGGTATACGCAAACGCATCCTGTGCCCATATCTCGCCGCGAGCAATCGTTTCGCGCTCGATGCCGAAGACCGATTTATTAGCCTGACCGACACTACGGTGTTATTCGAAAATGGCCAGTCGGAGAGCTTGCCGTATTTGCTCGGATTGCTCAATTCTCGCTTACTCACGTTTAGGTTTGCGAGCATTGGCAAGCTCAAAAGCGGCGGTATCTACGAATATTTCTGGAACAGTGTTTCTCGCCTCTGCGTTCGTCGCATCGACCTTTCCAACAAACCCGACCAAGGCCGCCACGACCGTATGGTCTCGCTGGTCGAGCAGATGCTCGCAGCAAAAAAAACAAGCCGCCGCCAGCGGCCAGTCGAAAGAAATCGCCGCGCGCAAATGCGCCGCGCTCGATTGCCAGATCGACGATCTGGTCTACCAACTCTATGGCCTGACCCCAGACGAGATCGCGCTGGTGGAAGGCGCGACGGCCTGATACTCCTCATTTCGACAAACGCTGCGAGAGGAAAAGGGTCAACGCGCGTAACGCGCGGGTTTCTCGTGGACCTTGTGCGACTTCACCACGACGTGCTGGCGCAGCCACGCGGCGAAATCTTTTTCGGCGAGTGAGCCCTCGGCGAGGGCGAGCATCATGACGTATTTGTCTTCGTCGCTCGCGGCGAGTTCGACGTCGTTGAGCGCCAGGAACACGCGGTAGCAGACATGCGCGGTGCGTTTGTTGCCATCCACGAACGGATGGTTGCGCGCCAGCCCGAAAGCCAGGCTGGCGGCGAGATCGACCAGGTCCGGCGCGGGATCCCCATAGGCATGCAGTTGCTGGAGACGGGCGAGGGCGGAGTCCAGCAAATTCTCATCGCGCACGCCGGCGCTGCCGCCATGCTCGGCAAGCTGGCGGTCGTGGATGGCGAGCGCGAGCGGTTTCTCGATCCACACGATCATGATCGTCTTCCGCTATTGCGCCAGCTTGTGCAGCACCTGGCGGTCATCGCGCATCACCTTTTCGGCCACTTCCATCTGCTTGGCCAGCTTTGGATCGTAGGTGGTGAGCTTGATGCCGTCCGGGGTCTCCAGCGCGAACAACTCGTCGCCTTTTTCCAGGCGCAGTCGTGTCAGTAGCTCCTTCGGCAGGATGATGCCGGCGGAATTGCCTATGGTGGTGACCTTGAGTTTCATGGGGCCTCCGTGTCGCTGTTATAACGTATGTTATACGATATAGTTGCGCTGGATGCAACAGAGGCTGCCGAGTTCCGCTGGCGGAGCGACGAGCGGTACCATCACTCATCAATTCACAAAAAAAGGAAATCGCCATGCCCGATGAAGCCGGCGCCAAGACCCCACTCGATCATGTGACCGATACGCTGTCGCAGCTCAAGGAGATGCGGCATTACGCCAAGAACAATGCTGAAACGCTGACATCGGCGTGGATGTTGTTCGACGGCGAGTTGAAGAGCCTGAAACAAACCGAAAAAATCGAAGACCTGATGAATCGCCAGGGACAGTTGCACGACGCGTTGGAGACGGTCATCGACGATCTCGAGGACGTGTTGCAGAAGTTGCAGCCACCGCCAGAGGAAGCGTGAACTGCTTTGCGTTCGGATGGTTGTTCCATGTGGCGGAAGATGGTGAAGGTGCGCGTGGCTGCGGTCATTTCGACAGCCGGTCGATCGCTCGCGCCGGTGTGATGATCGCGAGCCTGCGCAACGGCGTGAGCGTGCGGCTCAGCAACGGTACGAACAGGCCATTTTGCCATACCAGACGCAGGCAGCCGGCGATGCCGCTGGGACGGATCAATGCCGACAAGAACACGTTGGTGTCGAGCACCCAGCGCGGTGCGACGCGCTTGTCCGCAACCATGTTGTGGCTCACCGCGCGCGCTTGGCGGGTTTCTTCTTGCGCGCAGCGCCGGCGCGGCAAGCGGCTTTCGGCTCCGCGACGCATGTTACGAGACGCCGGGCAGGTTTGCGTGCCCACGCCACCGCCGCCGTTAGATCGTTGTCGCCAAGATCGAGTTGCGCCAGCTTGGCGCGCACCGCGTCCGCGCGCTGCATGCGCACGGGTGTCAGCACCAGTTGTCCGGCGCGCGATTCAACATCGAAGTATTCCGCGTTGCCGGCCGCCTCGATCGCGGCCTTGGGAAGCGTCAATTGATTCTTGGAGGTGAGTTTGGCTAGCATGGCGCTTGACTCAAGTAAGGTATCCTTACTTTTGCGCCTGTTGACGCAAACGGCAAGCGAGCGGCGCGCACGTTGGTTCACGACACCATCGGTTCGCTGAAGGCTTCCGGTTCACCGGCGAAATCGCTGGTCGGGATGCACGCGCAGAACACGTTCTTGTCGCCGTATACGTTGTCCACGCGCGCGACTGGCGGCCAATATTTCTGCAGTTTCAATACCGGCAGCGGAAAAGCGGCGAGTTCGCGCGGATAGGCGTGCGGCCATTCGCTTTGCGACACCATCGCCGCGGTGTGCGGCGCATGCTTGAGCGGATTGTCGCCGCGGTCGAGCTTGCGGTCCTCGATGGCGCGGATCTCGTCGCGAATCTGGATCATCGCGTCGATGAAGCGATCGAGTTCGTGCAGCGATTCGGATTCGGTCGGTTCGACCATCAGCGTGCCGGCGACCGGGAAACTCAAGGTCGGCGCGTGGAAACCGAAGTCGATCAGGCGCTTCGCCACATCTTCCGCGCTGACGCCGGTGGTTTTCTCCAACGGGCGCAAATCCAGGATGCATTCGTGCGCGACCAACCCGTTGCGGCCGGTGTAGAGCGTCTTGTAGTGCTTCGCCAATCGCTTCGACAAATAATTCGCATTGAGCAATGCAACTTGCGTGGCGCGAAGCAAACCCTGCGCGCCCATCAGCGTGATGTACATCCAGGAGATCGGTAGGATCGAGGCGCTGCCGAAGCTCGCGGCCGAGACCATGCCGACGTCGCCTTTGCCACCGAGCGTGTTTGGCAAGAACGGCATGAGGTGCGACTTGACGCCGATCGGCCCTACGCCCGGACCGCCGCCGCCGTGCGGGATGCAGAACGTCTTGTGCAGATTCAAATGCGAAACGTCCGAACCCCACTTGCCCGGCTTGGCCACGCCGACCAACGCATTAAGATTGGCGCCGTCGGTATACACCTGCCCGCCGTAGGCGTGCACCATGTCGCAGATCGCGACGATGTCTTCCTCGAACACGCCGTGCGTGGACGGGTAGGTGAGCATGATCGCGGCCAGGCGATCGGAATATTTTTCCACCTTGGCGCGGATGTCCTCCAGATCGACGTTGCCGTTGACATCGCACTTGGTGACGACCACTGTCATGCCGCACAACTGCGCAGATGCGGGATTGGTGCCGTGCGCGGATTCCGGGATCAGACACACGTCGCGCTTTTCGTCGCTGCGTGAGCGGTGGTACGCGCGGATCGCGAGCAACCCCGCGTATTCACCTTGCGCGCCGGAATTGGGTTGCAGGCTGACCGCATCGTAGCCGGTGATCTCGACCAGCATCGCTTCCAATTCATCGATCAATTGCTCGTAACCGCGCGTCTGGTCGGCCGGCGCCAACGGATGGATGTTCGCGAACTCCAGCCAGGTCACCGGGATCATCTCCGCGGTGGCATTCAATTTCATGGTGCAGGAACCCAGGGGGATCATGGTGCGATCCAACGCCAGATCCTTGTCCGACAATGCACGCATGTAGCGCAGCAGTTCGTGTTCGCTGTGATGGCTGTTGAACACCGGATGCTGCAGGAACTTCGATTGGCGCGCGAGCGAAGCGGGCAGGGCGTCCGGCGTGCAGCGGTCCAGCGCGTCGATGCTGTCGATGTCGGCACCGAACAATGCAGTGATTTGGATCACGTCATCGCGCGTGGCGGTTTCGTCGAGACTGAGGCCGAGCGATTTATCGTCGATCGCGCGCAGATTGATCCGCGCCGCGCGCGCTTTCGCATGGATTGCGGCGGCATCCACGCCGGTGATGCGCAGAGTGTCGAAGAAATCCTTGCCGACATCGATGCTGGCCTTGCGCAACGCGACCGCAAGGATCGTGGCTAGTCGATGTGTGCGCCACGCGATGCGTGTGAGTCCATCCGGGCCGTGATACACCGCATACATCGACGCCATCACCGCCAACAATACCTGCGCGGTGCAGATGTTCGACGTCGCTTTCTCGCGGCGGATATGTTGCTCACGCGTTTGCAAGGTCAAGCGATACGCCGGGTGGCCTTGTGTGTCGATCGACACGCCGATCAGGCGCCCCGGCATCGAACGCTTGAACGCATCGCGGCAGGCCATGAACGCGGCGTGCGGACCGCCGAAACCGAACGGCACGCCGAAGCGCTGCGAATTGCCGACCACGATGTCGGCGCCCCATTCGCCGGGTGCGGCGATCAAGGTCAATGCCAGCAAGTCGGCCGCGACCGCGACCAGACCGTTGCGCGCGTGAACGGCGTCGGCCAGCGCCTTGTAATCATGGATCGCGCCGAACGTATCGGGGTATTGCAGCAGTACACCGAAGCCATCGGTGTTCGTCGCTGCGTCTTCGTCGCCGATCACCAGTTCGATATGCAAGGGTTCAGCGCGCGTGCGCAACACCTCGATCGTTTGCGGATGCACGCCGTTGGAAACAAAAAATACATTCGACTTCGATTTCGCCGAGCGCCTAGCCAACGTCATTGCCTCGGCCGCCGCGGTGGCCTCATCCAGCAACGACGCGTTGGCGATTTCCATGCCGGTGAGATCGGCACACATCGTTTGGAAATTAATCAGCGCCTCCATCCGCCCCTGCGAGATTTCCGCCTGATAGGGCGTGTAGGCCGTGTACCAAGCGGGATTTTCCAGGATATTGCGCAGGATAACGTTCGGTGTGTGGGTGCCGTAATAGCCTTGGCCGATAAAACTCTTGAAGACCTGGTTCTGGTCGGCGATCGCGCGGATTTTCGCCAACGCTTCCGTTTCCGAAATCGCTTGCGGCAACGCCAAGGACGCTGCGGATTTGATCTTGCCGGGCACGATCGCATCGGTCATCGCTTCCAGCGAATCGAAACCGACCGCGCGCAGCATCCGCACGATCTCGTCGTCGTTGGGACCGATGTGGCGTTCGATAAAAGCGTCGTGCTGCTCGAGTTCGCGCAGCGTGGGCGAGTTGGACATGGCGGGGCACCAATTGACGCGCGCGAAGCCCGCACGCGAAGCGCCCCTCTGTCCTTTTGCCTGAGAGTTTGGAAGCTCGCGCTTCGTGCCCCTTCGGCGCCGGTTCGTGCCATTGAGGCGGCCGGTCTCTCCAGAGTTTTTTGCGCGTAGCGGTCTTCGGCCTGAGCGATTACGGGCGTTGCGCCTTCGGCGGCGGCTTGCGCCGCTTCTTCCACCAAACGTTGCGCCCGATTATATAGGTAACACAACAGGTAGCGCATACAGGCGGCGGCTGGGGGAGAGGCGCCGCGATCGGTTACGATCTTGCCGACGCTCCAGCCGAGGAATCCGCCATGCCCTGCCTGCTGGTTTTGATCGCGTTGTGCATTCCGCGTGTGGTGATCGTGTTGCTGTGGCTGTTCTCGGGCTGGTTCAACGGTGTGTTCGCGACGCCCTTGTGGCCGGTGCTGGGTTTCGTGTTTCTGCCGACCACGTTGCTGTGGTACACGGCGGTGGTGCACTGGTTCGGCGGCCAATGGACGCTAATCCCGCTGATCGGCATCGTGATCGCGTTGCTGATCGATCTGTCGCCGGCGGGTGGCAGGCGCCGCCGCAGGCTCTGACCACCCAGCGAAAACCGCCGCTGACCGTTCGGCGCCATGACCTTCGGCAGGGCTTCCGCCTGTATTTGATACATTATATCATTGCATTCAGATTGGCTCGCCCAAAAGACGGTCTTGCATGAACCAGAGAGGGGCCGAAGCGTTTGATGTGATCGACGCGCGGAGGGCGCATCCCGCAAGAGGTGTGGTTCGACATGCGCGACGCTCGCCGCCGCGCGTGGTTCGTTTCGTTGCGATGCTGGTCCTGCTGTCGATCGTGATGTTGTCGATTGCAGGTTGCGCGGTCGGTCCCAACTTCAAGAAACCCGCGGCTCCTGCCGTCAGTGGCTATACCGCAACGCCGCTCACGGCGACCGTGAGCACTGACGTCGCCGGCGGTGACGCGCAACGTTTCGCGCCGGGTGCCGATATTTCCGGCGACTAGTGGACGCTGTTCCACTCGAAACCACTCAATGCCCTGATCGATCAGGCGCTCGCCAACAACCATGATTTGAAGGCCGCGCAAGCGGCGCTGTCCGTGGCGCGGGAGAACACCCTTGCGCAACGCGGCGCCTATTACCCGAACGTGTCGGCGAGTTTTTCCGCCAGCCGGCAGAGCGCCTCGGAACTGCTCGCCCCCGTTCCCAATTTCCCGGTTGTGCCGCAGGAGTTTCGCTACGACCTGTTCACCCCGCAGGTCAGTGTTTCCTATGTGCCCGATGTGTTCGGCCTCAACCGCCGCACCGTCGAATCCCTGGCCGCGCAACAGCAGGCCGTGCGTTTCCAGATGCTGGCCACTTATACGACGTTGACCGCCAACGTAGTGGTGACGGCGATCCAGCAAAGCGCGGTGCGGGCCCAGATCGATGCGACGCGTGAACTCATCGACGCAGATACCGACGCGCTCAAGATTCTGCAATACCAATACGACAAGGGTTATGCGAGCGGGCTGGATCTTGCCGCGCAACAGTCGCAGCTTGCGCAAGTCGCCGCCACGTTGCCGCCACTCATCAAGCAGGCGGCGCAACTGGATCATGTCATGGCGGTGCTGGTCGGCAAGTTCCCGAGCCAGGCGCCTGGCGAGAACTTCGAATTGTCGAGCCTGCAATTGCCGCAGGATCTGCCGGTGAGCCTGCCGTCTGAACTCGTCGAGCAACGTCCGGACATCCGTCAGGCGCAAGCCAATCTGCACGCGGCGAGCGCGCAGGTGGGCATCGCGACCGCGAACCGCTTGCCGAATATCACGCTCACCGCGAACGCCGGCAGCACGGCGCTGGCGATCGGTCAATTGTTCAAGGCAGGCACGGGTTTCTGGGGTCTGGGCGCCGACTTGATGGCGCCGATTCTCCAGGGCGGAACCTTGCTGCATCAACAACGCGCCGCGAAAGCCGCTTATGTGCAGGCATCGGAACAATATCGCAGTACCGTATTGACCGCGTTTCAAAATGTCGCCGACACCTTGACCGCGCTCGAGCAGGACGCCGATGGATTGAAAGCCTCCTCGGCCGCCGAAAGCGCGGCCAGGACCACGCTGGATCTGGCGCGACGGCAATTGCGGGATGGCTACATCGGCGAACTTGCGCTGTTGAACGCCGAGCAGGCGTATCAACAGGCGCGCATCGCTCTGGTGCAGGCGCAAGCCGAGCGTTTCGCCGACACCGCGGCGTTGTTCCAGGCGCTGGGCGGCGGCTGGTGGCATCGCGCGGAGTTGGCCGGGAACGAAAATGAAAAATAGATTGCTTGTCGTCGCGATCTTCGCAGCGATCGTGTGTGCGTCCGGCTGTTCGTCCCATGGCGACGACAGCGACGCGCCACAGAAACCCTCTGCGACAACGAACGGCGTGAGCTTGACCGCGGCGCAGCGCCAGCACATCCATCTTTTCACCGTTGCATCGTCCACGTTCCACAAGACGATCGATACCACGGGCGTCGTGGACTTCGACAACGATCGGGCCACCAGCGTATTGGCACCGTTCTCCGGCCCGGTGACGCGGCTGCTCGTTGCCGTCGGCGATCGCGTCAAGAAAGGCCAACCACTGGCGTTGGTGGATTCACCCGACTTCGCAACCGCCATCGCCGCTTATCGCAAGGCATCGGCCAGCGCCGTGACGGCGCGGCGGCTGGCCGATCTCGACAAGGATTTGCTCGCGCACCACGCCATCGCCCAGCGCGAAGAGGAGCAGGCGCAAACCGACGCCACCGGCGCCGAATCCGACCGCGACGCGGCGCTGCAGGCGTTGGTCGCATTGAACGTCGATCCACGCACCATCGACAACGTCCGCGCAGGCCGTGCCGTGTCGCACATCGAAGGCACGATCCGCTCGCCGATCGCGGGCACGGTGGTGGAAAAACTGATCACGCCGGGACAGTTGCTTCAGGCCGGCACCACGCCGTGCTTCACAGTCGCCGATCTTTCGCGCGCGTGGGTGATGGCGCAGATTTTCGGTGCCGACGTCGATGCTGCGCGGGTCGGCGACCCGGCGCAGGTATCGGCCGATTCCGTGTCCCAAACGATCCCCGGCACGGTGACCAACGTCTCGGCGCTGGTCGATCCCAACACCCGTTCGGTGACCGCGCGGGTATCGCTCGACAATCCGGGCGACGTGCTTAAGAAACAAATGTACGTGCGCGTGCAGATCCAGTCGCGCCAGCAGAACACGGGATTGCTAGTGCCGGTGTCGGCGGTGCTGCGGGATGACGAGAACCTGCCATTCGTCTACATCGTGCAAGCCGACGGCAGCTTCGCGCGCCGAAGCGTGACATTGGGTTATCGCGCCGGCGATCGCTACGACATCACCGCGGATCTGCGCGCCGGCGAGCAAGTCGTGACCGAAGGCGGCATCTTCGTCCAGTTCATGCAAACCCAATGAGCGAGCCCTCGCCGCCGGGCGGATCGCCGTTCTCCTTGCCGCCAATGAGCCAGCCGTCACCGCACGGATCGCCCTCGGTCACGCCTTCGATCATCAACCGGATCGTGGCGTCATCGTTGGCGCAACGTTTTCTCGTGATTCTGATGACGCTGATTCTGATCGGCGCGGGCGTGTGGGCGTTGAAACGCCTGCCGATGGATGCCTATCCCGATCTGTCGCCGCCGATGGTGGAGATCATCACCCAGTGGCCCGGACACGCCGCCGAGGAAGTCGAACGGCTGATCACGGTGCCGGTCGAGCTGGGAATGAGCGGCGTCCCGCGCACGTCCGCCAAGCGTTCGATTTCGTTGTACGGGCTGTCCGATGTCGTACTCACGTTCGAGAACGGCACGGATAATTATTTTGCCCGTCAAGAAGTTTTCAATCGGCTGGGTGATCTGGGTTTGCCCACCGGCGTGACGCCTTCGGTTTCGCCGTTGGCCGCGCCATCGGGGTTGATCTACCGCTACGTGCTGCAAAGTCCCGATCGTTCACCGATGGAACTCAAAACTATCGAGGACTGGACGGTCGAGCCGCAATATCGATCCGTACCCGGGGTGGCGGACGATTCAGGTTTCGGCGGCGGCACCATGCAGTACCAGGTGCTGCTCGATCCGGCGCGAATCGCTGCGGTCGGATTATCGGTGCAGCAAGTCGAAAGCGCGCTTAGCGCCAACAACGGCAACGCCGGGGGTGGCTTCTATTCGCAAGGCGGCCAGTTCTACTACGTGCGCGGTCTCGGACGTGTGACCACGTTGGACGATATCGGTAACGTGGTGTTGGCGGTGCACAACGGCACGCCGGTGCTGGTGAAGGATGTCGGCCGCGTGGTGATCGGCACCGCGCCGCGGCTGGGCGAATTCGGTTACGAAAAACAGGATGATGCCGTGGAAGGCGTCATTGTGATGCGCAAGGGCGAGAAAACCCAGGATGTGTTGAAGCGCGTCGAGGCCAAGACCCAGGAACTCAACACGCAAATCCTGCCGAAAGACGTCAAGGTGCATCCATTCTATGACTTGAGCGATCTGATCGCGCAAACCACCAAGGTCGTCGAACAAAACCTGTTGCGCGGCATGTTGCTGGTGGTGGTGGTGCTGGTTTTTTTTCTCTACGACCTGCGCGCAGGTTTGATCGTCGCCGTCACCATTCCGCTTGCGTTGCTGTTCGCGTTTTTCTGGCTCGATCTGCAAGGCGCATCAGCCAATCTGCTGTCGATCGGCGCGGTGGATTTCGGAATCCTGGTGGATGGCGCGATTTTCATGGTGGAAAACATTTTCCGCCAGATCGCAGCAAGACGCGGCAAGCGGCTCGACGCGAAGGAGATCGTCGAAGTCATCAAGGACGCGGCTGCGGAAGTCGATCGCCCGCTGGTGTACGCGGTCGCGGTGATCGTGGTCAGTTTCCTGCCGATTTATGTGCTGTCCGGACCGTCCGGCACGCTGTTCAAGCCGATGGCCGACACCATGATCTTCGCGCTGGTCGGCTCGCTGGTCGTCACGCTGACCTTGCTGCCGGTGCTGTGCGCGTTGTTCATGCGCAAGGGCGTACGCGAGCGGCGCAACGCGATTTTCGATTGGATCCAGTCGCGTTACATCAAGGGGCTCGACTTTTGTCTGGCGCGTCCGTGGTGGGCGACGATCGCGTCGGCCGTTCTGTTGGCACTTTCGCTGCTGCTGATCCCGCGCATCGGCGCCGAGTTCATGCCGCAACTGGACGAAGGCGCGCTGTGGGTACGCGCAACGATGCCTTACACGATTTCGTTCGACGAGTCGGCCAGGATCGCGCCCAAGGTGCGCGACATCTTACGCTCGTTTCCGCAGGTCACCACCGTCAGCTCGGAGCTTGGGCGCCCCGACGACGGCACCGATGCGACTGGATTTTTCAACGTCGAGTTTTTCGTCGGACTCAAACCCTATTCGCAATGGACCGGGCCTTACCGCAATAAATCCCAACTGATCGGGGCGATCGACAAGAAGCTCGCGGACTTTCCCGGTATCACGTTCAATTACACCCAACCCGCGGAAGACGCGGTGGACGAAGCGGAAACCGGTTTGAAAAGCGCGCTGGCGGTCAAGGTGTTCGGCCCCGATCTGCAAACGCTACAACAAAAGGGAAAGGCCATCAAGCAGACGCTTGAGCGTGTGCGCGGAATCAGTGACGTGACCCTGGTGCAGGAACTCGGGCAGCCTAGCCTCACCATCAAGATCGATCGCGCCAAGATCGCCCGTTATGGCTTGAACGTCGACGACATCAACGGCTTAATCCAGACCGCCATCGGCGGCGACACAGCAAGTCAGGTCGTGCAGGGCGAAAAACAATTCGATCTGGTCGTACGCTTGGATCGGCAATATCGCGACAACCCGGATGAAATCGGCAACATCCCGGTGGCCACGCCCGCTGGGCAACAGATTCCGCTCAAGGAATTGGCGGAGATCAGCGTGACCAACGGCGCGTCCTTCATTTACCGCGAAAACGATTCGCGCTACATCGGCGTGCAATTTTCGGTGGGGGGGCGCGATCTCGCCGGCGCTGTGGAAGACGCCATCGCGCAAGTCAACCGCAAGGTCGCTCTGCCGCAAAGCTACCGCCTGGATTGGGGCGGCGAATACACCGAATACACCGCCTCGCGCGCCCAGATGGATCTCATCCTGCCGCTGACCTTGTTCCTGATTTTTCTGTTGCTGTTCGCGCTCTACGGCAATTTTAAATTTCCGTTCATCACCGTGCTCGGCGTCATCCTGTCGGCGCCGTTCGGCGGCATCGTCGCGCTGTGGATCACCGGCACGCCGTTTTCGGTGTCGTCCGGCATCGGGTTTCTGGCGCTGTTCGGCGTTTCGGTGCTGACCGCGGTCGTCTACATTTCCTACGTGAACGAATTGCGCCGCGGCGGCGTCGCGCTCGACGAAGCGATTCGTCAGAGCGCGATCTTGCGCCTGCGCCCGATCATGATGGCAGCGCTGGTCGCGTCGTTGGGCTTGTTGCCGGCGGCGCTGGCCACCGGCGTCGGCACCGATTCGCAGCGGCCGTTTGCGCTCGTTATCGTCTGCGGGATGCTCTCACGTCTCCTGATCAGCATCCTTCTGATGCCGGCGCTGTACGCACTGGTCGCGCGGCAGGGAGATCGGTTGGAGGTGTGACGCCACTGTCTTGGCGTGCCATACTTTTCACGTGTCAGAAAATGGCTGTGCTGGTCGGGCGCGTGTAACGGTCATCACGATCAGTAGTTCCGGTATTCCGTGATCAGCGAACTGCTCAAGATCATCGCTGGCAGCTCGTAATTCACGACCGACCACCTTCGGCAAAGAGCGGTCGGTCACCGAGCGTCATCCCGCGACGTGCCGCGTCGGTTCATGTTGCCGGTGCGAGCAGACGCGGGTCGCCGATCTTCACCGGCTCGCCCGCCGGCAATATCTGCACGTCGGACTGCTTGGCCTGGCGATTGAACTCGAGCATTGCTTCGTGCAGTGGACCATTGAAGTTGTCGAGGCAGGGCTGCAATCTGGTTTCCATTGCCACGATGTATTGCTGCTGCCGCGCGTTCGGCGCTCGACTCGGCCCCATGCGGGACACGTCCCGGTACAGCCCGAACAGACTCATGCCGTACGGCGTGATGTAGTGCAGGTCATCTTCCGGCACTTTGTACTGGACATTCGGTTTGTAGAGGCTCTTCACGAAATCGCCGAGCCGTTGCTGCAAAGCTTCGGCGCTCGCGTGCACGCCGGCCCTGGCACTCCCCGTCGCCGCGCCGGAGGTCGAAGCCAGCACCTTGTCCAGGGCCTCGAGCACATCGTGCGTGCGTGTGATCATCGCCACCGCCGTGGCCGCTTCGTCGCGCAGTCTCATTGCGCTCTCGAATGCCGTGCGCTGCACGCTCATGGGCGTGTCGACGCGCGGATCGGCCACCACCTGCAGGGCTTCTTTCTCGCTGTGACCGTCCGCCTTCACGACCGCCTGGTACGTGCCAGGCAAGGCGAGCGGTCCCTTGGGTCCGTGGCCTTCTTGCGGCCTCGGCGGCGGTCGCATCGACTCCGGCAACTCGATACCCGCGTAGCGCATGTTCCAGGGCGCCTGGTTGATCCCGGCCTTGCCCGGGCCGCGCATGGTCGCCACCGGCTTGCCGGCGCTGTCGGTGACGGTGAGGGTGACAGGGTTGCAATCCTTGAACGGCGGAGCGTGTTTCTCGTCGCTGCTGCTCTGCGCCGATTCTTCGTCATCCTTTTCTTTCTTCTCTTCCGCGGCACAACCCTTGGGAACGACAATCGCCTTTTCCAGCGAGTACGCGATCTGCGGTCCGGTCGGTGGATTGGGGGTTTTGAAGTCACCGGGGGCGGGTCCGATGTGGCGTCCGCCAAACTCGAGCCATTCGATTCCTTGCGAAGCGGGGAAAAGATGGAACGCCTCGTCCGCCATCCGCGGCTGCCACTGTTCGAGTGCCTCGATGTTGTCGAGGATCCACAAGCCGCGGCCGTGGGTCGCCATCACCATGTCGTGTGGCGACTTGGTGAACTTGATATCCCACACTGCCATGGTGGGCAGATTGGCGGTCATCGGCTGCCAGTGCGCGCCATCATCGAAGGAAAGGTACAGCCCACGCATGCTGCCGAGCGCAAGCAAGCCCTTGCGGTTGGGGTCCTCGCGCACCACCACCGCGGAGTAATCGTCCGGCAGTCCGTTCGAAATGTTCTGCCAGTGAGCGCCGTAGTCGCCGGTCTTCAGAACGTAGGGATGATCGTCGCCGAGCATGTGGCCATCGACCGCCACATAGGCGGTACCGGCGTCGAACGGTGACACGCCGATCTGGTAGACGCGCCCGTACTGAACCGTGGACGGCAGGCCCGCCGAGACATTCGTCCAGTTCGCGCCACCGTCCTTGCTTACCCACGCCAGTCCGTCGTCAGTGCCGACCCAGATCACATTGGGATCGGTGGGCGCGATCGAGATCGCGATGATCGTGTCGGAGTTTTCGGCGCTGGAAATGTCGTGGAACACCGGGTCGCCCGAGACAGGCTGGTGTGCCTTGATGTTGCGGGTCAGGTCGCCTGAAATCGTCTGCCAATTCGCACCACCATCGGTGGACTTGAACAGCACGTTGGCGCCGATGAAGACGGTGTTCGGATCGGTCGGCGACACCGCGATCGGCGCAGCCCAGTTGAAGCGGTATTCGAGTTTCGAGATCGGCGTGTCCGACATGCTAGCTAAAGTGGGCCGGATGGACGTCCGGGTCATGGTGCGCGTATCGATACGGGATGTGAAACCATTCTGGGAAGCGGCATAGACGATCGACGGGTCTGAAGGTGCGGGCACCACATAGGTGCCGTCGCCGCCGGACGGGTTCCACCAATCGGCACCCCAGATGCCCTCGGACGCGAGGCTGTTCGACGGTCCGCAGGCCGCGTTGTCGTCCTGGATGCCGCCGCAGACGCCGAACGGTTTGGTGTCGGCGATTGCGACGGTGTAGAACTCCTCGATCGGCAGGTTGTTGAACGCGCGCCAGGTCTTGCCGTCGTTCACGCTCACGAAGGCGCCGCCGTCATTGCCTTGGATGATGCGCTTGGGGTTCTTCGGGTCGATCCAGGTCGCGTGATGATCCACGTGCACGCCGCGATCGATCACCTTGGCGGTCTTGCCGCCATCGGTGGACTTCATCAGGTTGAAGGAACCGAAATACAGCGTCTTCGGATTGTCGGGGGCGACCTCCATGGCACTGAAATAGAACATCCGCACCGCCAACTCGTGATTATTGCTGATGCAATGCCAGTTGCTGCCCCCGTCGGTGCTGCCCCAGAGCATGCACTTCTGGCTGGGCATCAGGGCGTACACGGTGTTCGGTGCGGACGGTGCGATCGCGATCTTCACGCGGTCGGTGGGAACGTCGGTGGGCAGGCCGCCGCCCAGCTTGCTCCAGGTGCGTCCGCCATCCTGCGAGCGCCAGACGCCACCTGCGGTGCTGCCATTGAGCTGCGTCCACGGCTTGCGCTGCTCGGTCCACATCCCCGCGAACAGCACGTTCGGGTTGGACGGATCCATCTCGATGTCGCTGGCACCGGTGATGTCGTTGACGTACAGCACCTTGTTCCACGCCTTGCCGGCGTTGGTGGTCATGAACACGCCGCGGGTCGGGCTCGGCTTCCACGGATCACCCAGCACGGCGACGTACACGATGTCAGGATTGGTCGGATTGATCAGAATATTGGAGATCAGCCCTGCGTCGGCCAGCCCCTTGAACTGCCAGGTCTTGCCGTCGTCTGGCGAGAAATACACGCCGCGGCCCAGCAACACGTCGTTGCGCGGATTGGCCTCGCCGGTGCCGAGCCAGATGTCTTTCGGGTTCGAGGGCGACAGTGCGACCGCGCCGACCGAGCCGGTATCGCCGTGCTTGAAGACGTCTTCCCACTTGATGCCGTTGTCAGTGGTCTTCCACAAACCACCGCCGGCGGTTCCGACGTAATAGATGTCGGGGTTGCTCGGAATCCCGACCACCACGCTCACCCGTCCGCCCGACACCGCGGGCCCGAGGTTGCGGAACTTCAGATTGGCGAATGGACCGGTGGTCGGAGTGGCGGCCAAGACGGCGCCCGTGACGATCAGCATCACGAACGCTGCAACACATCGTGCTTTCAAGGCTGTCTCCGGCGTAAATCAAACCCCGACCGTAACCCCGTGTTGAAAGATCGCGGGAGTGCCGGAAGTAAGTGCCAAGCTACAAATGGCAGTTGCGGTGGGTGGGGTGTTGAAGCAAAAGCAATACGGAGTACAACCTATTCGTAGCGTGTTCGCAGTGCTAATGCGAGGAACGGCAAACTGGGGGCGCCCCCAAAAGAATGTCCGGCTCTGGTCGCAATGCGACGGTTGTGATCAGCAAAAAAGCTGGGTTCAAAGTGCCGGGTATTGCTGTCGATTAGCGATCGAATAGCTGCCATTTCAGAAGCGCGCGTTTACGACCCTAAGCTTGTAGTGTCTTGATTGGTTCGCAAAAGGACGTTTGCTCAAAGGCCGATTTTCGATCTCCTACTACCGGTCGAGGAGTCTGCAGATACTCGCCCACGCCTGATCGGCACTTCATGCGCCTCGACCTCGCGCAGAATCCGGATGATCTGTTCTTCACTGTGTCGCTTCTTCATGGAGTTCTCCTCGCCTCTCAGGGTAAGAGAACTCACCTTCCAACTGGCTACACGTTTCGTCTCAGGTCAGTGGGTAACCCCTACGGAATTACCCGCAACGTTACCCACATTTCGCAGACGCTGCAACGAGATGGCAAAAGACGATGGGAAACAAGAAACCCGCGGCTGGCGCGGGTTTCAGAGGTTTTCGTAAGCTTTATTGGAATGTTGTGAAACGATATTTTGGTGCCCGGGAGAGGACTCGAACCTCCACACCTTGCGGCGCTAACACCTGAAGCTAGTGCGTCTACCAATTCCGCCACCCGGGCAAAGGAGCCCATCCCTGGGACACGCCCGCTACATTCCTGTAGCGGCCTTTTAGAAAAAGTATTGATGGTGGGACGTGCCAATCAGCCGCGTAAAATAGCCGCGCGCGCCCGACATTGTCAATGCGGGCCTTGCTTTCGCGCCCGCGCTGGGCGACGCTGGGGCTTGCAAGGAAAGCATTATGCCAAGACGCCAACGTCCATCTCCCGACGCAAACGCGCGCAAGCCGCGGTCAACCAAGCGCGCGGCATTCCACGATCCCCACGCCGCGCGCGAAGCGCAGCGCTACGCACATCCGATCGCCAGCCGCGAGGCGATCCTCGAATTGTTCGCGCGACACGATGGCCCGCTGAGCGCGGGGAAAATCGCCGATGCGCTGCACATCCGCGACGAGCAGACGCGCGAAGCGCTGGATAAACGACTCAACGCGATGCTGCGCGACGGCCAGTTGCTGCGCAACCGGCGCGGCGATTTCGCGCCGGCGAGCAAGCTCGATCTGATTGCGGGCAGCGTGCTGGCGAACGCGGAAGGCTACGGCTTCCTGCGGCCCGACGAGGGCGGCGAGGATTTGTACCTTTCACCCGCGCAGATGCGTCAGGTGCTGCATGGCGACCGCGTGCTGGCCAGCGTGGTCGGCGTCGATCGGCGCGGGCGGCGGCAGGGCGCGATCGCGGAAGTGCTGGAACGTCGCGCGCCGCGATTGGTCGGACGCATCGTCGAGGAGCACGGCGTCACCTTCGTCGCGCCGGACGACAAGCGTCTGCAACAGGACGTGTTGATCCCGGTCGACGCGCGCAACGGCGCGCGCGCGAGCCAGATCGTGATCGCCGAGATCACCGATCCGCCGACGATGCAGCGCGGACCGATCGGTCGCGTGCTGAGCGTGCTGGGCGAGCGCCTGCAACCGTCGTTGATGGTCGAGATGGCGATCGCGAGTCACGGCCTGCCGCACGAATGGCCGCGACAAGTGTTGCACGCGGCGGAAGCGGTCGAACCCAAGGTTTCGAAAACCGAATACGCCGGCCGCGTCGATCTGCGCAAACTGCCCCTGGTCACCATCGATGGCGCCGATGCGCGTGACTTCGACGACGCCGTATACGCGGAACCCTTGCGCGGCGGTTTCAAGCTGATCGTCGCGATCGCCGATGTGTCGCATTACGTGCAGCCCGAAACCCCGCTGGACGAAGAAGCCTACAAGCGCGGCACCTCGGTGTACTTCCCCGGCTTCGTGGTGCCGATGTTGCCGGAGACCTTGTCCAACGGCATTTGCTCGTTGAACCCCGATGTCGAACGTCTGTGCATGTGTTGCGAGATGCAGGTCGATGCGCAGGGCGACGTGACGCGCGCGAAGTTTTATCCGGGTCTGATGTGTTCCCACGCGCGCCTGACCTACGAGCGGGTGTGGCAGGCGATCGGCGAGAACAACAACCAGGCGCGGCAAGAACTCGCAATAGTGATACCGCAGCTGGAAAACCTGCACAAGCTTTACAAGGCTTTGGTGAAAGCGCGCAAGCAGCGCGGTGCGATCGATTTCGAAACGGGGGAAGTAAAGTATCAATTGGACGCGCACGGCGATGTGGCATCGCTCGGCAGCCAGCCGCGCAACGACGCGCACAAGCTGATCGAGGAATGCATGATCGCCGCCAACGTGCAGGCGGCGAGGTTCCTGACGAGGAAAAAGATTCCGGCGTTGTATCGCGTGCACGCGCCGCCGCCGGAGGGCAAATACGAAGACCTGCTTGCGTTTCTGCGCGAGTTCAAATTGAAAATGCCGTCGTTGGCGCAAGTCACACCCGCGGATTTTTCCGCTTTACTCGCGAGGGTAAGAAATCGGCCGGACGCTGGATTGATCCAGTCGGTGCTGTTGCGGGCGCAAAGCATGGCGACGTATCAGCCTGTCAACCACGGCCACTTCGGTCTGGCGCTGGACGCCTATGCGCATTTCACCTCGCCGATCCGCCGTTATCCGGATCTGCTGGTGCATCGCGCGATCCGCTGCGCATTGTCAGGCGGCAAGCCGGATGCTTATTTCTACACCGAGAGCAAGATGGCGGCGATGGCCACGCATTGTTCACAGGCCGAGCGCCGCGCCGAGGAAGCCGAGCGCGACGTGGACGAGCGTTACAAGTGCGCGTGGATGGAGAAACATGTCGGCGCCCAGTTCGACGGCATCATCACCGGCGTCACCTCGTTCGGCTTGTTCGTCGAACTGGATGAGTCGAAGGTGTCGGGACTCGTGCATATCTCGCAACTGCGCAACGATTACTATCATTTCGACGCCACAAGGCATTTGCTCGAGGGCGAACGCACGCATGTCGTGTATCGACTGGGCGACAAAGTCCGCGTGCAGGTGCTGCGCGCCAGCATGGAGGATCGCAAGATCGATTTCAGGTTGGTGGGCGAGCGGGCGCGTTGAGCCGATGCCATGAATGGCATCGGCTGCGCTCGCGAGCGCCCGGAGCAGGATGCGGAGGGCAGGGCTGCTTAACGAGCGCAGGACGCGCGAACTTAGCAACGGGGTAGGTATTCAGCAGGGAATCCGTGGCATGAGCGAGAGCTGGATCGTCGGCATCAATCCGGTCGAAGGCGCGCTGGCCAACGATCCCGCGCGTGTGCGCGAGGTGCTGGTGGAACAGGGTGCGCACAATCCGCGCGTGACCGCATTGGCCGAGGAAGCAAAAAGGTTGGGCGTGCGCGTGCACGCGCGGCCGCGCGCGGTACTGGACAAACTCGCCGGACACGCGCGGCATCAAGGAGTCGCCGCGAATTACGAAGCGCCGGAACCTCTATCCGAACACGACTTGCCGGCATTGATCGAGAAAGCGGGAAGCGATGCGTTGTTCCTGGTGCTCGACGGAGTGACCGATCCGCACAACCTCGGCGCCTGCCTGCGCAGTGCGGCGGCGGCGAACGTCACGGCGGTGATCGTGCCCAGGGACCGTGCGGTCGGACTGACTCCGGTGGTGCGCCGGGCTTCGGCCGGTGGTGCCGACCGCGTGCCGTTGATCGCGGTGACCAATCTGGCGCGTACGCTGCGTGCACTGAAGGATGCCGGTGTATGGATCACTGGGCTGGCCGGGGACACCGAGACCAACCTATACGGTGTCGATTTCAAGGGCCCGGTGGCAATCGTGCTGGGTAGCGAGGGCGAAGGTATCCGTCGGCTTACCCGTGAGCTGTGCGATTTCGTGGCGAAGATTCCCATGCCCGGCGCGATGGAGAGTCTGAACGTTTCCGTCGCCACTGGAGTCGTGTTGTTCGAGGCGCTGCGACAACGGAGTGCGAAGCGATGAGTTCGTTCTGGTACGACTGGGCCGGTTACATCGGCGTGATCCTGATCCTGCTGTCGTTCCTGTTGCTGCAGGCACAGCGCCTGCATGGCAATGGCCTGACCTATCAGGTGATGAACATCTTCGGTGCGTTTGGCGTGATGCTGTCACTACTGTTCGGCAGCTTCAACCTGTCTGCCTTCCTGCTGGAAGTCGCCTGGATCGCCATCGGCGTCTTCGGCGTGTGGCGTAATTGGCATCGACGTCGCACTCCGACGGCGTTCCCGGACGAGCCGCTGTAAGCGAACGGATGATCCCGCACCCGCGCTCGCCCCGGACAGGTTCCCGGCAAGCCTCGCGGGTTTCAGGAAGCGGCCAGGCCTCTGTGCGCCTGTTCCAGCAATTCCAGCTGGCGCCAGCGGTTAACGACGGTGCAGAAAAGGTCCGCCGTGCGTTCGGCATCGTACACGGCGGAGTGGGCTTCGCTGCTGTCGAATGACAATCCTGCCGCCAGTACCGCCTTGCTCGGTACCGTCTGGCCGTAGGCCAGGCCACCAAAGCTGACCGTGTCGAAACAACTGAACGGGTGGAACGGATTGCGCTTGTGTCCGCAGCGACGCGCTGCCTGATTCAGGAAACCGAGATCGAACGCGGC
>JBDTAJ010000008.1:0-8734 GCA_039924705.1 Rhodanobacteraceae bacterium | reverse complement strand
ACGGCAGTCATTGGCTGGCGCTGGCGGTGGCGCTGACCAGCGTGCTCGCGACCATGCCTTACATCGCGCTGCAACTGGTCGGCATGCAAGTGGTGTTCGAAGCGATGGGTTTCGGCGGCGTGCATCGCGGCGCCGAGATCTCGCTGGCCGTCGCGTTCGTCGTGCTCGCGCTGTACACGTATACCAGCGGGCTGCGCGCGCCGGCGATGATCGCGTTCGTCAAGGACGCGATGATCTACATCTTCGTGATCGTCGCGATCATCATCATTCCACTGCAACTCGGCGGTTACGGCGCGATTTTCCACGCTGCGCAGCATGCCTTCGCGATCAAGGGCAGCGGCGGCGTGCTGCTGCATCCCGATCAATACTGGTCTTTCGCAACCCTTGCATTGGGCTCGGCGATGGCGTTGTTTCTGTATCCGCACGCGGTCACCGGCGCACTCGCGGCGTCCAGCGCCAATACGATACGACGCAACGCCATCCTGCTGCCCGCTTATAGCGTCGCGCTGGGTTTGATCGCCCTGATGGGCTACATGGCCATCGCCGCGCACGTGCAAGCGAAAGGCACGGCCGTGGTGCCGGCGCTGATCATGCAAAGTTTCCCCGAATGGTTCGCCGGCTTTTGTTTCGCCGCGATCGCGCTGGGCGCGCTGGTGCCGGCGGCGATCATGTCGATCGGTGCAGCCAATCTGGTCACTCGCAATATCTGGCGGCCGTACGTCAATCGGAATCTGAGCGGCGCGCAGGAAGCGCGCATCGCCAAAATCGTTTCGCTGCTGGTCAAGTTCGGCGCACTGCTATGCGTGCTGTATCTGCCGACTCAATTCGCGATCGATCTGCAACTGCTGGGCGGCATCTGGATGCTGCAGGTTTTTCCGGCGGTGATTTTTGGCCTGTTCCTGCGCTGGTTCCGGCCGTCTGCATTGCTCGCCGGCTGGCTTATCGGCATGGCGCTGGGCAGCGCATTGGCCTACGCGCACGGTCTCAAGCCGGTGTATCCGCTGGTGTTCGGCGCGCACACCTATACGATCTATATCGGCTTGATTGCGCTGGTCGTCAATCTTGTTATTGCTGTCATCGCCACGCCGGTTGCGACGGCGCTGCGCAAATCGGCGCCGCTGGACCAGACGAGCGCACCGGATTACGAGGATGTCGCGATTTCTGATTAAATGCTGCGCGCGGCGCTGACGCGCTCCCGATCTTCCAGATCATGCGCGGTGAAGATCTCCGCGTAGCCGTGCTCTTCGAGCAACGTCCGCGCGGCTTGGCCATGATCAAAGCCATGCTCGAATAGAAGCCAGCCGCCTTCGCGCAAATGTGCGCGCGCACAGCGCACGATCGCGCGGATTGCATCCAACCCGTCGACGCCGGAGACCAGCGCCGCGTGAGGCTCGAAACGCAGGTCGCCTTGCGACAAGTGCGGGTCGCCCTCGGCGATATACGGCGGGTTGGCAACGATCATGTCAAACCTGTCCGCCTCGTTCAGCGCGGAGTACCAGTTACCTTGCGCGAATTCAATATTGTGCAATTCGAGCCGTGCCGCGTTGTTTCGAGCGACGATGAGTGCGGCTTCGCTGGCATCGATTGCAACGACCCGCACATTCGGTCTTTCTTTCGCGATCGCCAGCGCAATCGCGCCGGAGCCGGTGCCGAGATCGGCGATGTCGCCTGTCGTGTCGACCGAAATTCGTCGCAGTGCGAGTTCGACCAGCAGTTCGGTTTCCGGGCGCGGGATCAGCACGTCCGGCGTGACTTTCAACTCCAGGGCATGGAAGCCGCGTACACCGGTGAGATACGCGATCGGTTCGCCTCGCGCGCGGCGTGCAAGCAGTGCGTCGACGATCGCACCTTGCGCGATGTCGATCTCGTCATCGGCATGCGCGACCAGCCATGCGCGCGACACGCCCAGGACATGGCACAACAAGCATTCCGTTTCGAAACGGGCATCCGCGCCGCGCAAATGGCGGGCACCGTCCGCGAGCCATTCTCGTACGCTGCTCACATGCGCCCCTTCCGGATGCATCCGATCCGTCGTTTCATCCGTAAGATGGTAATGGCACGCGCAGGAGCGATCATGTCCGGAACAACCCCGTCACCGATCAATACCGCGCGCAAGCAAGTCCTGCGGGCCTTCGCCATCGCCTCGCTGATGACGTTGATCGCCGGCTGCGACGCGGTTTTGTTCGGCGCGCTCAATATCGCGGTGGAAAAACGCGGCTATAACGTGCACCGCGACATCGTGTTCGACGCGCAGCACAGGCTGGCGCTGGATGTTTACTCGCCAACCGGCGCCAAGGATGCGCCGGTCGTGGTGTTTTTCTACGGTGGTCGTTGGGAGAAAGGCTCGCGCAGGCAGTACCGCTACGCCGGCGCAGCGCTGGCCGCGCAAGGCGTGGTCGTGGTGGTCCTCGACTACCGAAAATATCCGCAGGTGAAACTTGACGGCGTCATGACCGACGCCGCCAATGCGGTCGGCTGGACACGTGCCCACGCCGGCGACTACGGCGGCGATCCGAACGCCATTTTCTTGATGGGTCATTCGGCCGGCGCGCACATCGGCGCGCTACTGGCCACCGACAAGAGCTGGTTGGCGCGGGTTGGGATGCAACCGCGCGATCTGGCCGGCTTCATCGGCTTGGCCGGCCCTTACGATTTCACCCCGATCACCGATACCGACATGGTTGGCATGTTCGGCGACACGCCGCAGCAGCAGCGAAAATCGCAACCGGTGGATTTCGTCGGCGGCGACGAACCGCCGATGCTGCTGTTGCAAGGCACCGGCGATCACACCGTCGAACCGAAGAACGCGACGTCGTTGGCGAATGCCTTGCGCGCGCAACACGAACCGGTGGAACTCAAGCTCTATCCGGGCGTCAGCCACTCCGGCATTCTGCTGTCGCTGTCGCGGCCGTTTCGTGGGCACGATCCGGCGCTGGCCGACAGCATCGCTTTCATCCGCACGCATTCAACGCGCTGACCCAGTCTGCTTCGCTTTCAATGCCGCGCACAACAGCGTCGCCTCGCGTGTTTGCGCGAGTCCACGATCGGCGCCGGGCAGGTCGCCGAGTTTGGGCGTGAAGAACGCGGTCAGGCGATCGGCGTCGGACGGTGAGCAACCACCGCCGGCGACCAGCCCCGGCAATTCGCCGTCGGCGAAACTTCCGGTGCGCGCCAGCATCTGGTCGTAGTGGCGCGTGAACCAGTTCCACAATGCGTCGCGGCCGGCCTGCGTATCGCGCGCGCCGGACAGCACCATTCTCATTTCGCCAACTTTCACTTGCTTGCTGAGCGCGAAATCGCGCACCTGATCGCCTTCGCTGGTGTCACCTTGTTGACCGAGAGCAATCAACATGGCGTTGCGCTTGGCTGCATCGGTGGTCTTGCCGATCTCTGCGATCAAGGCATCCACCGCTGGTTTGCCACGCACGCTGGTCGCCACCGACAATGCGGTGCCGAGCAAATCGGGATTGGCCGCGCCTAGGTTCAATCGACCGTCGTCGCCGCGCTTCAACGCGGCGTCGCCTTGCGTCAGCAGCGCCGCGCGCACTTGCGGAAGCCTGAAATCTAGCGCCAGCGAATCGGCCAGGGACGACCGCAACAACGCATCATCGGCGGATTCGCCGGCTTTGCGTTCAAACCCGAGCGCCTGCATGCGTTGCAGGTACGCGGCCGAAACCGCTTGCGCGATCCGCGCGCGTTGCGCGTCGTCGCGCGCTGTGTGGCGATAGATCCATTTCACGGTGTCGAGCGGCGCCAACGCGACCTGGCGGGTCTTCGACGGCGCCAACGCGCGCATCGCCGCGAGCACGTCGTCCGCATGCAGATCGCCGCGGCGGAAGCCGGCATCGATCGCGTCGGCATAGCTGAGTCTTTCCGCATCGCTCAACGTGCCGAGCGCGCCGCCCAGTTTGTCGAGGTCGCCCTTGTCCATAGAGTAGCGGTAATAGCCGCGCGCGTCGGCGTTGGGCATGTACCACGCCGGGCACTGGCCATTGATCGTCATGTTGGCTTGCGTTTGTTCCAACATCCGGCACTGCACGCCATGAGGAAAACGCACGCAGACCGGCACGCCCCACTTCATGTTCGGATCGCCGGTGGAACCCAAGGGCAAATAGCGACTCTGCGCCAGCTGCAACACCGGCTGCCTGCCGCCGCAATCGAGTTTGGTTTTTATCACCGGCACTCCGGATTGATCGAGAAAACTGCGGAAGTCGCGCTTGAAGTCGTCGCCCTTGCCCGCGGCCGTCGCGATTGCGTCGATCAGATCATCGGCGTCGGCGTTGCCGAACTTGTGTCCCGCGATGTAGGCGCGCATGCCTTTCTGAAAGATATCCGGACCCACGAAGCTCTCGAACATGCCGAGCACGGCAGCGCCCTTTTTGTAAGTGATGCTGTCGAACGCGGTCATGATGTCGCCGTTGCCGGTGATCGGCTGGCGGATCCTGCGCGCGCTGACCAGGCTGTCGTTGGCCATCGCGCCCTGCGCGCCTTCGATGCGATCGAGGTCGGCGCGGTAATCCGGGTGCAGTTTTTCGGTGACCTTTTGCTGCATCCAGGTGGCGAACGCCTCGTTCAACCAGATGTCGTTCCACCACGTCATGGTCACGGTATCGCCGGTCCACTGATGCGCCAACTCGTGTGCGATCACGTTGAACGAGCTTTGCACGTAACGCGCCGGAGAATCCGGATCCAGCAACAGCAACCAATCGCGGAAGGTGACCAGTCCCGCGTTCTCCATCGCACCAGCGGAGAAATCCGGCGCCGCCAGCAAATCGAGCTTGTCCCACGGATAACCGAAGCCGTAATAATCCTCTTCGGTTTCGATGATGGCCGGCGTTTGCGCCAGTGCGCGCTGCATGCGCGCGCCTTGTCCGTGCGGAGCGACGCCGCGCAATTTCGTCACATGATCGCGCCATTGTGTCGCTGGAATATCCGGGCCAGCGACGATGTCCCATGGCCCCACCGCCCACGCGACCAAGTACGTCGGCAGCGGCTCGGTCGGCGTGAAGCTCAGCGTCTTCCAGCCATCGGCGTCTTGGGTCTGTTTGACTTGTTGCGTGTTGGCGACCGCGACTTCGTCGGCGGGGATTGTGAGATGCAGCGTGAACGGGGTCTTGAAATCCGGTTCGTCGAATGAGGGGAAGGCGTAGCGCGCGCTGATCGGTTCCATCTGCGTCATCGCATACGGCTGGTAGGCATCTGTAACCTTGTACAAGCCTTGCAACTGACCGTTGAACGGCGCGCTGAAGGCGATGTCGAGCGTGAGTGGCTGCGGTTTCAATACACCATCGAAATCAATCCGTGCCACCCCCTGTTTCGGCGCCGCGGCGATGTACTTGCCCTGCTGCGTCTTGCCGGTGGCATCGGTGATCGTCACTTTCGAGACTTTCAGTTCCTGCCCGTGCAGCCACAGATGATCCGACGACTGCTTTAATTGCAGCTTGATCGTAACGCTGCCGCTGTAATCGTTCTGCCTGGGATCGACGCGCAAATGCAAGTCATACGACTGCGGCACCGCCCAGCGCGGAAGCTTGCCCAGCGGCGCGGTATCCGATGTTCTCGCGCCCAACGGCGCGGCGGCAAAAGCCGGAATCGCTCGCGCAAGGCAGAACGATGCCAGCAAGACAACGAGACAAAGCGGCAGGCGGCGTATCCCTCGCATCACGATTCTCCGGAAGCTTCGACGGCAAATCGCGACTGAAACACAGCGCGACAGCCATGGCAAGGGCGGTTCGGCCTGCGCCGCCTATTTGTCTGCCCCGAAAGACGGCAGGTCCCAGCGAACATGCGATTTTTGTCATCGTGGCGATCGATTTCCGGCGACGTATCGATAGCTTTGGTATATTGGATGGCGTGAACCTGCGCGACCTCCGCTATCTCGTGGCCTTGGCCGAGCACCGGCACTTCGGTCGCGCGGCCACGGCCAGCTTCGTCAGCCAGCCGACGCTCTCCACGCAAATCCGCAAGCTCGAGGAAGAACTCGGCGTGACCCTGGTCGAACGCAATCCGCGCAGGGTGCTGTTGACCGGGGTCGGCCGCGAGATCGTCGACCGCGCGCGCGACGTATTGAACGAGGTCGAACAGATCCGCGGCATCGCCCGGCGCAGCCACGATCCCGAAGCCGGCACGGTGCGGCTCGGCATCTTTCCCACGCTTGGTCCGTATCTGCTTCCACATGTGATTCCGCAAATCCGCGACCGATTCCCGAAGCTGGAATTGCTGCTGGTCGAGGAAAAAACCGAAGAGGTGTTGAAGCGCCTGCGCGAAGGCAAACTCGATGCAGGCATCCTTGCGCTGCCGATCCACGACGACACGCTGCACGCCGAATTCCTGTTCGAGGAACCGTTTCTGCTAGCGGTGTCCGCGGAGCATCCGCTCGCTTCGAAATCGGCGCTCAAGCTTTCCGATCTTGAGGACGAAAGCCTGCTGCTTCTGGAAGACGGCCATTGCCTGCGCGATCAGGCACTGGAGGTTTGCCACCTGGCCGGCGCCGGCGAGAAGAGCGGCTTCCGCGCAACCAGCCTTGAGACACTGCGGCAGATGGTCGGTGCCGATGTCGGCATGACCCTGTTGCCGGTGCTGGCGGTGCAACCCCCGGTCGCGCGCAACGTCAACATGCGGTTGATCGAATTTCGCGGCCGCGCGCCGAGCCGGCGCATCGCGATGTTGTGGCGCAAGAGTTCCGCGCTTGCGCCGTTTTTGAAGCGCCTGGCGCAGGTGTTCCGCGAAGTGCCGCGGCGATTGTTCGACACTCACCATCTTCCACAACCGGCACATCGCGGGGGACGCGCGAAATCCAAGGCACGCGCGCCGCGCCGGCCGTGAAGCGATAGTCTGCGGCTATCGTTATCATCCGATCAATCAATTTCAAATCCAGGTGCGCCGGCGTTACGCTCACCGCGTCCGCTGCATTGCGGCTACGCCCCCGCATCACGAGGTGACGTCAGGTCAAATCTGTCGATGTGATGGACCGGGAGTCCATGGAGTCATGTTCCTGGCAAAAAACGTTTCTTGAATTTGAGAGGAATAAAATTATGTCTGACGACAAATGCCCGATGCGTCACACAGCCGGCAGCGGCACGTCGAATCGCGACTGGTGGCCCAATCAACTGAACCTGAATCTGCTGCACCAGCATTCCTCACTGTCCAATCCGATGGGCGAGGACTTCGACTACGCTGAAGCGTTCAAGAGCCTCGACCTGAAAGCGCTGAAGAAGGATCTGCTGGCGCTGATGACCGACTCGCAGGACTGGTGGCCGGCGGACTTCGGCCATTACGGTCCTTTGTTCATCCGCATGGCATGGCACGGCGCCGGCACCTACCGCATCGGCGACGGTCGCGGCGGCGCGGGCAGCGGCCAGCAACGCTTCGCGCCCCTCAACAGTTGGCCCGACAACGTCAGCCTCGACAAGGCGCGCCGGCTGCTATGGCCGATCAAGCAAAAGTACGGCCGGAAGATTTCCTGGGCGGATCTCATGATCCTCACCGGCAACGTCGCGCTGGAATCGATGGGATTCAAGACTTTCGGTTTCGGTGGCGGCCGTGAGGACGTCTGGGAACCGGACCAGGACGTCTACTGGGGTACCGAGACCGAGTGGCTGGGCGGCGAAGAGCGCTACGGCAAGCAAAAGGTCATGGAAAAGCCGGGCGACGGGGTGCTCGTTGCCGAGGCAGATTTGCATGGCAGCGAAAAGAGTCGTACCGACAACGGGCGCAATCTGGAAAATCCGCTCGCCGCGGTGCAGATGGGCCTGATCTACGTGAACCCGGAAGGCCCGGACGGCAAACCGGACCCGATCGCCGCGGCCCACGATATCCGCGAAACCTTCGCGCGCATGGCCATGGACGACGAGGAGACGGTCGCGCTGATCGCCGGCGGTCACAGCTTCGGCAAGACCCATGGCGCGGGTGACGCAAAGCATGTGGGAAGTGAGCCCGAAGCCGCCGACATCGAGGACCAGAGCTTTGGCTGGAAGAGCACGTTCGGCACCGGCAGGGGCGGCGATGCAATCACCAGCGGTCTGGAAGTCACCTGGACCACCACGCCGACGAAGTGGAGCAACAACTTCTTCGAAAACCTGTTCGGCTACGAATGGGAATTGACCAAGAGCCCGGCCGGTGCGCATCAGTGGACGCCGAAGAATGGCGCAGGCGCCGGCACCATTCCGGACGCCCACGACCCGTCGAAGCGTCGCGCGCCAACCATGTTGACCACGGATATCTCGCTGCGGCTCGACCCGGCCTACGAGAAGATTTCAAGGCGCTTCCTCGAACATCCGGAACAGCTCGCAGACGCATTCGCCCGCGCGTGGTTCAAGCTGACCCACCGCGACATGGGTCCGCTCGCACGCTATCTCGGCCCGGAGGTTCCGGCCGAGGAGCTGATCTGGCAAGACCCCATCCCCGCAGTCGATCACACCTTGATTAGTGAGCAGGACATTGCCGCGCTCAAGGGCAAGATCCTCGACGCTGGGCTGTCTGTCTCGCAACTGGTCTCGACCGCCTGGGCATCGGCGTCAACGTTCCGTGGCTCCGACAAGCGCGGCGGTGCGAACGGTGCGCGCATTCGTCTGGCGCCGCAGAAGGATTGGAAAGTCAACCAGTCTGGGGAAGTGGGGAAAGTGCTGAAAACCCTCGAGGGCATCCAGAGCGACTTCAACGGCGCACAGTCTGGCGGCAAGAAGGTCTCGCAGGCCGACCTAATCGTGTTGGGCGGTTGCGCGGGCGTCGAGCA
>JBDTAJ010000007.1:0-12599 GCA_039924705.1 Rhodanobacteraceae bacterium | reverse complement strand
AAAATGACGCCGTGGATGGGCGCGCTGACCGACAATCTGGAAGTGCTGGCCAATCCCGAGGAAGGCGGCGCGTGGGGACGCCAGGCGACCAACGACCTGCTCGCCTCGCGCATCAAGATTCGTTCGTTGAATTTCATGCGCGGCCGCACCTTCTTCAACCGCTATCTGATCATCGACGAGGCGCAGAATCTGACACCGAAACAGATGAAGACGCTGATCACCCGCGCCGGCCCCGGCACAAAGATCGTGTGCCTCGGCAACGTCGAGCAGATCGACACGCCGTACCTCACCGAAACCACGTCCGGCCTGACTTATGCGGTCGATCGTTTCCAGGGTTGGGCGCATTCCGCGCACATCACCCTGCGCCGCGGCGAGCGTTCGCGGCTGGCGGATTTTGCGTCCGAGGCACTGTGAAAAAAAGGGCGCCGCCCCCGTGCGTGTTGACCATCGCCGGCTCCGATTCCGGTGGTGGCGCGGGGGTACAGGCTGATCTGAAAACTTTTCAATCACGCGGCGTGCATGGGCTTTCGGCGATCACCGCGATTACCGCGCAGAACACCCGCGGCGTGCGCGCGGTTCATCAGGTACCGACCACACATCTACGCGCGCAACTCGACGCATTGTTCGAGGATTTCCCGATTCTTGCGGTCAAGACCGGGATGCTGGGCGATGCGGCGACGGTACGCTGCGCCGCACGCGAATTGACCCAACACAAACCGCCGTGGTTGGTGATCGATCCGGTGATGGCCGCGACGTCCGGCGCGCGGCTCCTGGGCAAGAACGCGCTGCGTGCGCTGATCGATGAACTGATACCACTGGCCGATGTGCTGACGCCGAATCTCCCTGAAGCCGAAGCGCTGCTCGGTGTCGCAATCAAACCCGCGCGCGATATCGTTACGACCGGCGTAGCCTTATTGGCACTCGGTGCGAAGGCCGTGTTGCTGAAAGGCGGTCACGCGCGCGGGCGCATGGTGGTCGACCGCTGGTTCGACGCACGCGGCATGCTCGAATTCCGCCATCCGCGTTTGCCACATCAGGCACACGGCACTGGCTGCACGCTGTCCGCTGCGCTCGCCGCAGAACTGGCGAAAGGCGCGTCGCCGCGCACCGCCGGGCGCCGCGCGATCGCATATGTGCAACGCGCACTGCGCGGCGGCTACTGCACCGGTGGCGGCGATCTGGTGCTGTTGCGGCATTGAGCCACCGCGCGCGCGCTACAATCGCTGCGTCGCTTCGCCATGTCAGATGAATGATCCTCGCCATCCGCCTCGCGTTGCTTTCGCTGATCTTGCTGTTCCTGCTGTGCGCGTGGGCCGTGCATCTGCGCAGCCACGTGCGCTTGAAATTCCGGAAACAGCTAGGCAGCCACGCAACCGTGTTCGCACCCTATAACCTGCTGATGTATGCCTTCTCGGCGGTGCGCGCAAACCCGTTTGCCGAACGCGCAAAATTTCCGCAACTCGATCCGTTGCGCGAACACTGGCACGACATCCGCGACGAGGCGCTGCACTTGTTCGACCAGGGGTTCATCCGCGCCGCCGAACGCAACAACGATGCCAGTTTCAATTCCTTCTTCAAGGAAGGCTGGAAACGTTTCTATGTGAAGTGGTACGGCGAACCGTTGGCCTCCGCGCAAGCCTTGTGCCCGCGCACAGTGGCGCTGGTGAATGCGATACCGACGGTGAAAGCCGCGATGTTCGCGCTGCTGCCGCCGGGTTCCAAGCTCAATCCGCACAGCGACCCGTTCGCGGGATCGTTGCGGTATCACCTGGGTTTGGTGACGCCGAATGCGGATAGTTGCAGGATATTCGTGGACGGCCAGGAATATTTCTGGCGCGACGGCGAGGACGTGGTGTTCGACGAAACCTACGTGCATTCGGCCGAAAACAAATCCGACATCACCCGCGTGATTCTATTTTGCGACATCGAGCGGCCGCTGCGGGCGCGCTGGATGGGCGCGATCAACCGCCGGGTCGGCGCCTTCATGGGCCGCATCACCTCATCGCCCAACACCGACGCCGAACCGGTCGGTTTCATCAACCGAATGTATGCGCTCGGCCAGCGCAACCGCGAACACAGCAGGCGCTTTAAGCACGCCAACCCGAGTACGTTTCGAATATTGAAAACGATCGGTGTCGCGTTGCTGTTCTGGCTGTTGCTGCTGGCGCCTTGGCCGCTGCTGCGCTAGCTCGCGTCACGCACGCGCTCCACCAACGCGTCCGCGAAAGTTTCAGTGCTGCCACCGCCGCCGAGATCCGGCGTGACGCGGTCGTGCGCGGCGAGCGTGGCGCGAATGGCCGTGCGGATGCGCGTGCCGTGCTCGATCAGACCTAAATGATCGAGCATATCGGCCGCCGCGAGTAGCAACGCGCAAGGGTTGGCGAGCTGCTTGCCTGCAATGTCGGGCGCCGAACCATGCACCGCCTCGAAAATCGCCGCGGCCGAACCGATATTGGCGCTGGGCGCCAGGCCCAGGCCGCCGACAAGGCCTGCGCACAGATCGGAAAGGATGTCGCCGAACAGGTTGGTGGTGACGATCACGTCGAACTGCCACGGATTCATCACCAGTTGCATGCAGGTGTTGTCGACGATCATCTCGTTGAATTCGATGTGCGGATGATCCTTGGCGACTTCGCGCGCGACATCCAGAAACAAACCGGAACTGGTTTTGAGGATATTCGCCTTGTGCACCGCGGTGACCTTTTTGCGGCCGCGTTGCCGCGCCAACTCGAACGCGTAACGCACGATGCGCTCGCTGCCGCGCCGGGTGTTGCGCACGATCGATTGCGCGGTCTGGCCGTCCGCCGACAGGGTCTGGCCTTCGGAAAGGTACGCGCCCTCGGTGTTCTCGCGCACGGTGATGATGTCGATGTTGTCGTAATGCGCCTTGGTGCCGGGCAGGCTGAGCGCCGGACGCACGTTGGCATAGAGGTCGAAGCGTTTGCGCAGTTCGACATTCAACGACGAAAAACCGCCGCCGACCGGCGTGGTCAACGGACCTTTCAGCGCGACGCGATGCTGCGCGATCGCATCGAGCGTGGCTTGCGGCAACAGCTCGACGTGTTGTTCTTGCGCGGCCGTGCCCGCGTCGACGAAGTCATAGGCAAGCCCGCATGCCAGTGCGTCCATTACGCGCAACGTGGCGGTCATGATTTCCGGGCCGATGCCATCGCCGCGGATTACGGCGATCGTTCGCTTGGAATCGGCTTTATTGCTCATCAAGAACTCCTGACCGGCGCGCTCATCGAACCGTCAACGTGAATCCGTCAACGTGGACATAAAAGAATTGGAATTATCGGCGATCGCGGGGCACGCGCCATGCCAAAACGGTTACGACGTGGCTTCCAGCAACTGCGTCAGCTTGCCGCTGTGCTCGGCGGCGGCCAACTCCTCGAAGCCGCCCACATGCAAGCCGTTGATGAAAATCTGCGGCACGGAGCGCCGGCCCCCGCTGCGCTCGAGCATCACCGCGCGCGCGGCGGGATCCTGATCGATGCGCAACTCGCGCCATCGCAAGCCCCTGGCCTGCAGCAGGTTTTTGGCAGCGATACAGTAGGAGCAGATCGCGGTGGAATAGATTTCGATGTCGGACGTCACGGGAATCGGTAATCGGGACTCGACGCAAGCATCGTCGGCGTCGGCCTTACCGCCGATGAACGCGCGGTTCGCGAGGCTGGCCGCGCATGGGTAATCGGACTAAGGTTCGCAGTGCCGGTACCGAACCAACCTGTGCCGTGTCGGTCAAATATCGGCAACCCCGAACGACGCAAGGCAACCGACAATCCGTTATGCGATCGCGTTCTCTTCTGCCTCTTTTCGCCAGTCTTGCTCTGGCTCTGCCCGTGGTTGCGCAGCAGGATGTCAATTTGCCGGAACTGGGCAGTTCGGCGGCCGGGCTGATCTCGCCGCAGGAAGAACAGGCCTACGGCGCGAGCCTCTTGCGCGAACTGCGCTCGATGAACCAGGTGCTTGACGATCCGCAGGTCGATGCCTATCTGCAAGCGTTGGGTTACCGACTGGTCGCGCACAGCGCCGACCCGCGCCAGAGCTATACTTTCACCGTGCTGAAGGATCCCGGGATCAACGCCTTCGCCGCACCCGGAGGATACCTCTTCGTCAATTCCGGATTGATCACCACCACCCAAAGCGAAAGCGAATTGGCCGCAGTGATCGCGCACGAGTTGGCGCACATCAGCCAGCATCATCTGGAACGCGCCTTCGAGGACGCCAAGAAAAAAGCGCCGTTGTACGCATTGGCCACGCTGGGCGCGTTGATCGTGGCTGGCGGCGCCAGCCAGAGCGCGGGTCCCGGCATCCTGATGTCGGGCATGGGCATGATGCAGCAGGAGCAGATCGACTTCACCCGCAAGGACGAAGCCGAGGCCGACCGGGTCGGCATCGGCACGCTGGCGAAGGCCGGTTACAACACGGATGCAATGGCGGATTTCTTCCAACGCATGCAGCGCACGCTGCGCCCCGGCGGCGGCGACGGCGGCGAGGCGTCCGGCGATGCGCCACCGTTCCTGCAAACCCATCCGGTTACCAGCGAGCGTATCGCCGAAGCCAAGGCGCGCGCGCACGTGTTGCAGCAGCAGGATCATTCCACGCCACAAACGCCGGACGCCGACGTGGCGGCCAATGCTCCGCTGCTGCCGTTCGTCAAGAACACCAACGCGCTGCTCGCCACCGCCACGCCGCAGTCAAAAAAAGACGAGGATAGCGGAGCGTACGCGCTGATCCGCGAACGCATCCGGGTGCTGTCCGCCGACGACAATAGCGGCACGCTGGCGTATTACGCGCACAATTTCGCGCATGACAAGACCTTCGGCACACCCGCGCACCGCTACGGTTACGCGCTGGCACTGATCCGCGCCAATCAGTCGCGTAATGCGATCGGCGTGTTGACACCGTTGCTGACCGCGCGGCCGGACAGCACCACGCTGAGCCTCGCGCTGGCCGGCGCCGAATCCGATGCCGGGCAACGCTCGCAGGCGCTGCAACGTTACGTCGCGCTCGCCGCGCAGTCCCCTCGCAATCCCGCGATCGCGCTCGGTTACGCGCAGGCGTTGCTGGACAGCGGCAAGCCGGGGGACGCCAAACTCGCGCAGGAGCAATTGAAGCCCTTGCTGGACGACGACTCGGAGCCCGCGCTCTACAGCACCTACGGCCACGCCTGCCATCTGGCCGGCGATGACATCCGCGCCGGCGAAGCCTATGCGGACGCCACGTTCCTGTCGGGCCGTCCGATCGACGCGCTGGATCAATTGAAGCGGCTGTCGGAGCGCAAGGATCTGGACTACTACGCGCGCGCGCGCATCGAGGCCAGCATCGCGCAGATCACGCCGATCGTGCTGGAAATGCAGCGGCGCAACTTGCCGCAGGCGGGTGACAAGACCGGCGACGACGGCACGAATCAGTTGGGATTCCACGCTTGCGCGGGCGTCACCTGCACGCAACAGAACTGAGCGCATCCGGCGCGCGCTGTCATCGGGATGTAACATCCGTCCGCTGCAATGCGTTCATTGCAGCACGGTCATCGGACGGGAAAGCTTGCGCAAACGCATACTGATCGTCGAAGACGAAGCCTCGATCCGCGAGATGGTCGCCTTCGCGCTGCGCCGCGCCGACATGGAACCGGCGCACGCCGCCGATGCACGCGCCGCGCAGATCGCGATCGCGGAGAAGTTGCCGGACCTCATCCTGCTCGACTGGATGCTGCCGGGAACCACCGGGCTGGAACTTGCGCGCCGCTTGCGCCGCGAAGAAACCACCCGCGAGATTCCGATCATCATGCTGACCGCGCGCGGCGAGGAGATCGACCGCGTCAACGGTCTGGAAGCCGGCGTGGACGACTACGTGGTCAAACCGTTCTCGACCCGCGAACTGCTGGCGCGCATCCGCGCGGTGTTGCGCCGCAGCTACGGCGACGACGGCAGCGGCGTGATCGAATTCGGCGGCTTGCGGCTGGATGGCTCCGCGCACCGCGTCTCCGCGCACGGCGAGGCGGTGCAGATCGGCCCGACCGAATATCGTCTCTTGCATTTTTTCACCACCCATCCGGAGCGCGTGTATTCGCGCGCGCAACTGCTCGATCACGTCTGGGGCGGCAGCGTGTATGTCGAGGAGCGCACCGTGGACGTGCACATCCGTCGCTTGCGGCAGACGCTGGAACCGCACCGTCTGGACACCTTGGTGCAAACCGTGCGCGGCGCGGGTTACCGCTTCTCTGCCAATCCTTGAACGCGATGCCACGCGCCCCGCAACCGATCTCACGCGCGCGGCGTCTCGCGCGACAACTGCGCGTGCTGCGCGACGCCGCCGGCGCATTGCCGGACGCGGTGGTGCTGCTGGATCGCGATGCCCGCGTGCGCTGGTTCAACCGCGCCGCGCAACGCCTGCTCGGTTTGGCGGCGCGCGATCGCGGCGCACTGCTTACCGAGCGACTCGGTTCGGAAACGATCGCGGCGTGGCTGGCAGGCGGCGGCGTCGAGGAACTCGACGAGCTGCCCGCGCCGGCGGACCCTGGCGTGCATCTCGCCTTTTCGCTGATCCCGCTGGCGGGCGACCAGCGCCTGCTGCTGGCGCGCGACGTGAGCGCCTTGTTGCACCTGGAACAGGTGCGCCGCGATTTCGTCGCCAATGTCTCTCACGAACTGCGCACACCGCTGACGGTGATCCACGGGTATCTGGAATTGATCGAACCGGAAGACGTGCCGGCGCTGGCGCCGATGCTAGGCGAATTGCGTGCGCAATCCAAGCGCATGGGCCAGATCGTCGAGGATCTGCTCACCTTGTCGCGACTGGAAACGCAACAGCGTTTGCCGGAAGAAGCCGTGGCGATGACGCCGCTGCTGGCCACATTGCGCAAGGAGGCCGAGGCGCTGAGCCACGACCGCCATGCGATCACGCTCGACGACACGGCCGCGTGTGATCTGCTCGGCTCGTCCAAAGAATTGCATAGCGCGTTCTCGAATCTGGTCAGCAACGCGGTGCGCTACACGCCCGACGGCGGCCGCATTGTGATCCGTTGGCAGCGCGAAGCCGAGGGCGGCGCGCGCTTCAGCGTCAACGACACCGGTTACGGCATCCCCGCCCAGCACCTGCCGCGCCTGACCGAACGGTTCTACCGCGTGTCGTCCAGCCGCTCGCGCGAAACCGGCGGCACGGGCTTGGGGCTGTCGATCGTCAAACACGTGCTGGCGCTGCACCAGGCGCGACTGGAAGTCATCAGCGAACCGGGCAAGGGCTCGACCTTCGCCTGCGTGTTCGATGCGTCGCGCGTTTTGGAACGCGCTGAAAGCTGAAGCGTTTCCGTACCGGCGAGGGTATGGCCTGCACGATGGCGCGCCGCTGCGTATCATGGGCTACCCGACGCCGCTCGATCTTTTGCCCATGTCCCTCCGCACGCTCGCCATTTTTTTCTGCACGACGCTGTTGTTCGCCGGCGCCGCGCAGGCCGCGCCGCCATCTGTGTCCGCCACCACGGCACCGGCCGCGCAAGCCGTGCACCCGCAGGTCAAGCTGCACACCTCGCAGGGCGACATCACCATCGAACTGTTTCCGGACAAGGCGCCGCGCAGCGTCGCCAATTTTCTGCAATACGTGCAGGACGGTTTCTACGACGGCACCGTGTTCCACCGCGCGATCCCGGGTTTCTTGGTGCAGGGCGGCCTGTACACCCGGCAGTTGACGCCCAAGCGCACCCGCGCGCCGATTCCGGATGAATCCAACAACGGCCTGTCTAATCTGCGCGGCACCGTCGCCGCCGCGCGCGGACCCGATCCCGATTCCGCCACCGCGCAATTCTTCTTCAACATCGTCGACAATCCGCGTCTGGATTATGTCGGCAACCAGAGCGGCATGACCTGGGGCTACGCGGTGTTCGGCAAGGTCATCGCCGGCATGGACGTGGTCGACAAGATCGATAATCTCCCGACCGGCCCGCAAGGCCCGTTCGTCGGCGACGTACCGCGGCCGTTGCCGGTGATCGAAAGCGCGAAACTGATCGGCGAGGCGGCCAGACCCGCGGCCGAACCGGTGTCGCCGACCGCGGGACAGGTGCCGTTCGCACCTTCGACCTCCAAAAAACCGAAGAAGGGGTGAGACAGCGCGTTTAGCCGATGCCTTGAATGGCATCGGCTGCGCTGACGAACGCCCGAAGCAGGACGCTGAGGGCAGAGTTGCTTGGCGAGCGCCGGATGCGCGAGCCTAGCAACGCAGCGAGCTACGATGTCGACACTTTTCATCTCCGATCTGCATCTCGATGAAGCGCGACCGCGTATCGTCGCGCTGTTCGAGCGTTTTCTCGCAACCCAAGTGCGCGAGGCCGACGCGCTCTACATTCTTGGTGATCTATTCGAAGCGTATATCGGTGATGACGACGATGCGCCACTGCCGGCGCGTGCGGCCGTCGCATTGAAGTCGCTGCGCGACAGCGGCGTGCCGATCTTTTTCATCGCCGGCAATCGCGATTTTCTGCTGGGCGAATCGTATGCAACGCGCGCCGGCATCACGCTGCTCGATGACGGCACCGTGATCGGCCTGTACGATACGCCTACCCTGCTGCTGCATGGCGATGTGCTGTGCACCGACGACGATGCGTACCAAAAGTTCCGCGCGCAGGTGCGGGATTCCGCATGGCAGCGCGCATTTCTCGCGCAGCCGCTGGCGCAGCGTCGCGCGTTCGCTACGCAAGCGCGCGACGCCAGCCGCGCGCACACATCGCAAACCGATATGGCGATCATGGATGTCAATCAATCCTCCGTAGAGAGCGCACTGCGCAAGGCCAGCGTCACGCGGATGATCCACGGTCACACCCACCGCCCGGCGATCCACGACTTCGATCTCGACGGCGTGCCTACGCAACGCATCGTGCTGGGTGATTGGTACGAACAGGGTTCGGTGTTGCGGGTGAACGCGCGCTCCACGGGACTTCGTGGTTTGACCGCTTAGTCGCGCAGACTCGCCGCGCCGATCGCATCGGCCAGCCGCTCCACCGCGACCACTTCCAGTTCACCGATGCGAGATTTTTTCGGCGCATTCGCTTTCGGCACGATCGCCCGCTTGAAACCATGGTGCGCGGCTTCGCGGAGGCGCTCCTCGCCGTTGGGCACCGGGCGGATTTCACCGGACAAGCCCACCTCGCCGAAAACCACGGTTTTCTCCGGCAACGGTTTGTCACGGAACGACGACCACACCGCCAGCAGCACCGGCAGATCGGCCGCGGTTTCCTGCACGCGGATGCCGCCGACCACGTTGACGAACACGTCCTGATCGTACACCGCCGCATTGCCGTGACGATGGAGCACCGCCAAGAGCATCGCCAGGCGATTTTGTTCCAGACCCAATGACACGCGGCGCGGATTGCCGAGCGAGGACTGATCGACCAACGCCTGCACCTCGACCAGCAGCGGACGGGTACCTTCACGCGTCACCATCACCGCGCTGCCCGACGTCGGGCCGGAATGCGTGGACAGAAAAATAGCGGAGGGATTCGGCACTTCGCGCAGTCCCTTGTCCGACATCGCGAACACGCCCAGCTCATTGACCGCGCCGAAGCGATTCTTGAACGCGCGCAACACCCGGAAACGCGAACCCGCTTCGCCTTCGAAATAGAGCACCGCATCGACCATGTGTTCGAGCACGCGCGGGCCCGCGATGCCACCCTCCTTGGTGACGTGGCCGACCAGAAACACGCACGTCCCGGTTTCTTTTGCGTAGCGCACCAGGCGCGCCGCGGATTCGCGCACCTGCGACACCGAGCCGGGCGCGGCGGTCAGCAGTTCGGTCCATACGGTCTGGATCGAATCGATCACCAGCACGCGTGGGCGTTCCTTTTGCGCGTGTTCGAGGATGCGCTCCACACAGGTCTCGGCCAGCGCGCGCAGCGGTTCCAATGTAATGCCGAGCCGACGACCGCGCGCGGCAACCTGCGCCAGCGACTCCTCGCCGGTGACGTACAAGCCGGGCAACGACGCACCCAGCGCGCCCAGCGTCTGCAATAGCAACGTCGATTTGCCGATGCCGGGATCGCCGCCGACCAGCACCACCGAGCCTTCGACCAGACCGCCGCCCAGCACGCGATCCAGTTCGCCGATCGTGGTGGCGTGGCGCGCATCGACATCGCGGGCGATCGTCGCGAGCTGCTGCACGCGCGGCGCGTCGGCGTTGCCGGCGAAACCGCCGCGTTTGGCCGCGCCGGATTTCGACGCCGGCTCGACCACGAATTCGGACAAGGTGTTCCACGCCCCGCACTCGGCGCACGCGCCCTGCCACTTGTTGTGCTCCGCGCCGCAATCGGCGCAGACGTAGGCGGTCTTGGCTTTCGGCATCAGTGATCTCCCTAGTTGACAGGAAAATATGTGATGGCTACGCCGTTAACTCGAGGTGACGCAAGATATATCCGCCCTTCTTTTGGAAAAGTAATGAGCAGATGTTTTGAACCTTCCCAGCGCAATTGAATTGGAACAACACCATTGGTATCCATCGGTACGCGATCGCTGTAGTCGCCGATCTCAAAAGCGGTACCGTAACCCCATGCTTTTGCACCACGAGATAGAACACTCACTTGCGACGCAAAACCTGAGCCTGCACCACAATCTCTTTCAAAGACGACGGCATCGTGATCCATGTTCGGCGATGTCAAACGATGGGACTCTCGGTCCGCGCACCATCCCACAACATCGGCAACGCGATCACAGCCACCACATGACACTGCGGTGGTAGAGAGAATGAGTAGCAACGAAATTCTCACACATCGTCCTCCGCAAACAACACTCGCCGCGTCACGCCGCATGTGAGTTCGTAGCTAATTGTGCACGCGCGTTGCGCGATAGTTTCGACCGGCAGTTGCGGGCCCCACAGCGTGACCGTATCGCCGACGCGCGCGTTCGGCGCGTCGCGCAAGTCCAACGTGATCAGGTCCATTGACACCCGGCCGACGATCACGGCTTGGCGCTCGCCGACCAACACCGGCGTGCCGGACGGCGCGCTGCGCGGATAGCCATCGCCGTAGCCGATCGCGGCCACGCCTATCGCCATGTCCTCGGGGCACTCGAACGTGGCGCCGTAGCCGACGCGCTCGCCGCGTTTGACCTGGTTGACCCCGACCAGTCGGGTTGACAACGTCATCGCCGGTTTAAAACCGAAATCCGCACCGGTCTTGCCGTGCGCAACCGACAATCCGTACAACAGGCCGCCGACGCGCACCCAATCGCCCCGCGCGTCCGGCCAGCCGAGCAAGCCGGCGGAGTTAGACAGCGAGCGCTCGCCCGGCAAGTCTTTCGTCGCTTCCAGAAACCGTTGTGTTTGTCGCGCGGTCTGGACGTTGTCGAATTCATCCGAGGAGGCGAAATGCGTCATCAGCACGATGCCGGGATCGACGCTCGGCAACGCGGACAAGTGCGCATGCAATTCCCGCGCACGTTCGGCGGGAAAGCCTAACCGGTGCATGCCGGTGTCGAGCTTGAGCCACACCCGCAAGCGCGGCGTGCCGCGATCGGCTTCCAGCATCGCGAGCTGCGAGTCGTGGTGGATCACCGCATCCAGCTCGAGCCGGCGCAGTTCGGCGAGATCGAACATGTCGTCCGGACCACTCAACACCACGATGCGCTGGCGATGTCCGGCCGCGCGCAGGCGCAAGCCATCGGCGATCGAAGCCACGCCGAACGCATCGGCGCCGTGCAATGCGCGCGCGCAGCGTTCCAGACCATGGCCGTAGGCATCGGCCTTGACCACCGCCATGATCTTCGCGCCCTGCGCGAGCGTGCGCACACGCGCAAGATTGGCGCGCAGCGCGCCGAGGTGGATCGTCGCAACCGCGGTTCGGGACACCCCGGTTACTCCAATCGACCGACGTAGGACTCCGGCGCGTAATTCTCGAACTTGGTGTACTGACCGAGGAAGGTGAGCTTGACCGTATCGATCGGGCCGTTGCGCTGCTTGCCGATGATGATCTCGGCGATGCCCTTGTTGGCGGTCTCCTTGTCGTACACCTCTTCGCGGTAGATGAAGAGGATGAGATCCGCGTCCTGTTCGATCGCGCCGGATTCGCGCAGATCGCTCATCACCGGACGCTTGTCGTTGCGCTGCTCCAGCGCGCGGTTCAACTGCGACAGCGCGATCACAGGCACCTTCAATTCTTTGGCGAGCGCCTTCAAATTGCGCGAGATTTCCGAAATCTCGGTGGCGCGGTTCTCCTTGTTGCCGGGAACCTGCATCAGCTGCAGATAATCGACCACGATCATGCCGAGGTCGTGCTCGCGCTTCATCCGCCGCGCGCGCGAGCGCAACTCGCCCGGCGACAGCGAAGGCGTTTCGTCGATGAAGATTTTCGACTCCGACAGCAACGCGGTGGCCTGGGTGACACGCGGCCAGTCCTCCTCGGCCAGATCGCCGGTGCGCAGGTGTTGCTGGTTGATACGGCCGAGCGAGGAAATCAGACGGAACGCGAGCTGCGAGGCAGACATTTCCATCGAGAAGATCAGCACCGGTTTCTTGGCGCGCAGCGCCACGGTTTCAGCGAGGTTCAACGCCAGCGCGGTCTTGCCCATGGACGGACGCGCCGCGATGATCACCAAATCCCCGGCCTGCAAACCCGC
>JBDTAJ010000006.1:0-13507 GCA_039924705.1 Rhodanobacteraceae bacterium | reverse complement strand
CTTTCAGGCCAGCCGCTTGCGCGGGGCCTTTCGCGGTGACGTCCATCACCTGCACGCCATCGGCGACTGCGTTGATCCACATGCCGGCGCGGTCGAAGGTGCCGACGTCCGCCACGGGTTCCGGCAGGGCTTTGAGATACATGATCTGGTTGGCGTAGTCGAAGGTGACCACGAAACGCTTGAGCACACCGCCGCCGATATTGCCTTGATACGAGCCGGAAGCGAACGCACCTTTTTTCTGCGTCGATAGCGACGTCACCACGCCGGGGATCTTCGCCGGCCCGATCGAAAGTTCCGCGCCGCGCGTGATGTAACCGCGCGAAGCGCCGCCAACGCCCCAACCCTCGACCGCCTCGACACCCTTCGGATGCTTTGCGCGCAGGCCATTCTTCTGCGCGAACGGTGCGGTCAGGGTCAACTCGTCGCGGGCGCCGGTGTCGATGTCGAACTTGGCCGGAATGCCTTCGAACGAGCCATCGACTTCCGGCAAGTCTCCGTTGAATACGAACTTGACCGGTGTTCCCGCATCGGCGGGGTCGAAATGCTTCGGGTCGATCAGGGTCATCGTGTGCTTGCCGTAATCGATGCGGGTAACGAAGCGCTTGAATACCTCGAAACCGACCATGCCTTTGATATCCACGCCTTCCACGCCGTTCGGCTCGAAGTCGAGCACGCCGACAATCTGGTTCTTGAAGGTGGCGTCACCGACCCTTAGCGTCTTGATTTTCGCCAGACCGAAGTCCTGCGCCTTGTTGCCGACGCCGGTGCCCGGCATCGCGCCCTCGGATTTGATACCCAGCGTCTTCGCGGTATCCGGGACGAGGATGTTGTGGCCGCCAGTGTCGAAGATGAAAAGCAGCGGACCTTGGTCGTTCACCGCGGCGTCGGCATAGATGTGGTTGTTGAGCAGCCGGAACGGGAATTGAGTCTGCGTTGCGCCGCCGACGATGGAGAAATCGGTCACCGTCACTTTCGGCGGCGCGTAGGTCGAATCGGCTTGGGTCGGCAGGAATTGCGCCAAGGTCAGCGTAATGGTCTGCAGATATTGCGTGCCGCTGCCGCTGTCGACCACGATCTTGTGTGGCACCTGCGCGCCGTCGACGGGCCGGTAATCCGATAGCGTGGTGTTTACCTTCTGCGGTCCCTGTTGCTCGACGATGTGCGCGAGCAGGTGCGTGCCGGTATCGAACCACGCGTCGAACGACTTGCCGCCCTTGGGTGTGATGGTCAGTACGTCGTAGCTGTGACCATTATCGGTCTTGGCGCCATCGCTCGTGACCGCGGCGCCGCCGAAATCCGGCCGCCACCAAAGATTGGCGTTGCGATAGGCGTTATTGATCGCCAGTGGCTTCGCATCGCCGCCATTCTCGATGTTGACCGTGCCGGAAGGATCCTGTTCCCACGCCTGTTTGCCGTCGTAACCCTGGGCGCCGCTCGCCGGTCCCAATGTATAGCGATCGACACCGCGGCCATCGTGCAAATCCTCGATCGAGGTGTCGCTGCCGGTCAGGCCTTGGCCCGTCAACGCGGATTGCGTTTTCAGCACGGCGTTGCCGTTCCAGGCGTCGCCACCGCTCGCCGCCTTGTTGGCGCGCAGGATGTCGGCGGGGCTCGATGCCGCGTGCACGACGCCCGCCAGCGTCAGTGCCGCTGCCGCAACGAAAGCGATGAGGGTGCGCATAGTCGTTCCTTGAAATAGAGTGCCGCAAACGGGCGATGCGGCTTTCGATGCGCACTCTATCCGTTTAGTTGCGCGCGAACCCGTGCCGGTTGTCCTGTGCGGAGCCGAGCGGCGGAAAAAATGCGCCGCCCGCGGGCGGCGCATTTCGCTGGAATCGGATTGATCAGAATTTCGGTTACAAGTGTTGCGGGCTACCGTCGGATTGGTTCGACGTCGAATCGCTGTCGTTCGACTTGACCGGCGTCCATGGGCCGACCGTCGCGGTGCCGGTACGATCCTTCATGAACACCCGATCGTACGGATTGTCGCTTTGCTGGAACTGGCGGTAGGCGATCGAGCCGCCGATGTAGTCGCCGTTGATAATTCCCCAGCCTGTCGTTGCGACGTGCTTGATGGGATTGAGCTGTATGTCATGAGGGCCATCATATGAGCCGTATCCAACCTTTAGAGCGACCGCCCCATCGCCCACACGCGAGCCGGTCATGCTGGCCTTGACGTCCGCCCAGCGCGCTTTGGCGCGGTGCAGGGCCACCGCGTCGCCATAGGTTGGTTTTAACTGGCCCCAGATATCGTTCGTTCTGGCGAATTGGGCGACGCTCAACGAAGTGACCATCAGATCGCGAGCGCGCGCATAAAGCTGCGGCGGGTGTGGTTGAGCCGGCTCTTTTTGAAAAGTGCGGCGATGGATGGCCGCTTTCGCGCAGGGATGGCGCATTCATCGGGCAGCGCTAAACTTACGGGATGAAATCCGGGTTTCGTTTGGCACGGCTTGGCGTCGTCACGTGGCTGGTAGGCGGGGTGCTGTTGTGCGCATGTTCGCAGGGCGGCAATCCGGCGAATGCGACCGCCACGCCACTGTCGCAGCAAAACACCAAGGCCGCGCAAGCGGCGCAGAAACTTGCGCTGTATCAGGGTATGTTGCGGGATCATCGCGAGGACTTGGCCGCGCCGATCGGCCAGGAAATCGTCGCTGACTTTCCCGGCACGCCGGCAGCGGCGGAAGTGCAAAGGAACCTGCCACAGATCGAGGCCACGGCCAAGGCGAAGACGGAATCGGACCGTCTGGCGGCGCTGTGGAACTATCAAAGCGCGATGCAATCCGGCGCGTGGCAGTATTCCGCGTCGATCACCAGCAGCAAGCCGCAAGGCGACGCCGCGGTGCAGTTGATTCTGCGCCGGCACGCCAAATGGGGCCAGAGCGTGTATCTGTTCGGCGGTGGGTTCGTCTGCAAGAATCTGTGTGATCTGCCGATGCGTTTCGACGGCCGCCGCGAAACCTGGAAGGCGTATCTTCCCAAGACCGGGGAGCCAGCGCTGTTCATCGAGGACGACCAGCGTTTTATCGCTATGCTGTCCAAAACGAAAACCGTCGAGATGGACGTGACCGGCAAAGATCGCGGCAAGGAGATGCTGATTTTCGAGGTTGGCGGTTATGATCCGGCGAAATTTCCGACATTGCCGAAGAAGTGGCGTGCAAGCCAACCGCGATAAGGCACTACAAGGATGTCGACCCGAAAGCGAATTCGAGGCAAGTGCTGGCGGATCTCGCGGTGCTGCAGAACAAGAGTCGATCGTTCGACTTTTCTTCGGTCGATAACCACGCTGCGGCGCTTGAACCCGCTGCGGCGCGGGCGCAAGATTCGGATGCGTCGCGCCTGACCGCGCCTTCGCTGGAGGGGAGCTGGCGATGGAAGAGAAAATCTGCGTTTTCGACGACGTTTACAACGAGGTCTCCGCGCGCGCGCAGGCCGAGCATGAGAAAGCCAATGCCTTCGGCATGCTGGCACGAATAAAGTTGTGGGACAGGCCCAAAGACACCGACATCACGCTCACCTCGACTGAGAAACGCTATGAGCCGTTCTGGCTTGCCAAGGCCAGCCGCCGCACGCTGTACAAGCGCAAGACCGTCTACAAGATTCACATCGAGCACGAGCACGCGATCGCGGTCGAACTGCTTGGACAGAAACTCACCATGGATGCCAAGCGCGAATTGAATCTGTCTGCGCGCGAGGATTGCGAGCGTGTGGCGACCTTGTCGGAATACTTCGATGGCTTGCACCGGCAGACGCCGGAAAAGACGCTGATCGATTTTGCCGGCAACTTCGCCTTCCACGAGATCGCCGACAGCGGCGAACCGAACTTCATCGCGCCGACCGTCACCGCGGCGTCGGTGCTGCAGCGGGTTAAGTCGAAATTGACCACACCGATCGAGGCCGACGAAATCGCGGAAGACGAGATCGACATCCAGGCGTTGAGCCTGATGTACCGGCCGGTCTACGCGTTCCAGTTCGGCTGGAAAGACAAGCGGGACGTGATCGAGGTCGATGGCTTGAGTGGACGTATCAACAAGGAAGGCGACATGCTCGGCAGCGCCGTGCGCAAGCTCGGCTCGCGCGACTCGCTATTCGATCTAGGCGCGGATTTCGCGGGATTGGTGCTGCCCGGCGGCAGCATCATGGTCAAGCTGATCGACAAAATATCGAAGTGAGCGCGGTCGCCATCGCGGCGGCTGCGCCCGTCCTCTCCCCGATTCGGGCATCCACAAAAAAGCCGCCCACAAAGGGCGGCTCGTGATTCGCACTTCGATAACCGGAACAGTCAATCCTGTACCTCGTCGCAACGGCGTTCCGTGGTGGTATAGGTCTGGCTGTCCTGATGGTGCTCCTGCACCTTGTTGCCGATCACGCCGCCCGCGACCGCGCCGCCGACCGTGGCCAGTGTCTTGCCCTTGCCGCCCCCGACCTGGTGGCCGAGAAGGCCGCCCGCGACCGCGCCGATCGCCGTGCCGGCGATGCGGTGCGAATCCTTGTGCGGCTGCCGGTGCACGACCTGCACGTCGTGGCAGACGACGCGTGCCTGCGCGGGAGCGGCGTTGAACGCAAAAGCCGCGGTCAGGGCCAGCGCACTGGCAGCGAATGTCGCGCTTTTCGATCTAGCGTTCTTCATGGAATCTTCTCCGGCGGTGAGTAACCTAACGTTGAAGCGCGACGCCACGCGTGTCAAACGCGTGGGCGTTCCCGGTTCAGCCGACAGTCGGTTGCCGGATTGCGTGCGGCCGATCTACGCACATCGGATCGGTTCAGGTTGCGGCGCGGAAACTATGTAGGCGAACAAACGAGTGATTCATCCACATATGATCTATTTCAATCGAGGAGTGCGGCAATGAATGGACAAATCATCAAGGCGCGTCATCTGGCGGCGCTGATCGGCGGCGTGTTGTTGTGCGCGGGTGTATTCGCGGCGCCGCAGCGCGCTTCGGCGGCGCAGTCGGATCTGGAGTGCAAACTCTCGTTCTCGATGAGCGGCTGGTCGGCGATCATCAAACGCGCCGAAGGTCATGGCACGGTCACCTGCGCAAACGGCACCTCGATGCCGATCAACATCCGGGTGGTGGGCGGCGGCCTCACCGCCGGCAAGTGGAAGATCGAGGACGGCACCGGCACCTTCACCGACGTGTACCGGATCAGTGATGTGCTGGGCAACTATGCGCAGGGCGAAGCCACCGCCGCGGCCGGCAAGGCTGGCACCGCGCAGGTGCTGACCAAGGGCACGGTATCGCTGGCGCTGGCCGGCGTCGGTCAGGGCGTGGAGCTTGGGCTTTCGGGCGCCAAGTTCACGATCAGCCGTGCGAGACGCATGCATACCATGCATCACAAATCGATGTAATCGCGGCAGACGTTGCAACCCGACCGCGGCGCCGACAGGGCGCTGCGGTTTTTTTTTGGCATTTTTTTCGTCGCGTGTTTTGAAAATGCCGCCATGTTCAGACGCAGTTCGCGGCACGACGGGTTTACTGTGGTTTTGATATTTTCGCGATCGCCATGCGTGTGCTCGTCTTGTTCGTACTCGGCGGTGTCGCCGCAGCCGGCGCCGCACGCAGCCAGGACCTCGCCGATATTTGCGGTGCCCGCACCAGCTACGACGTGACGCTGCGTTCCGATGCGCTGGTGTTTTCGCGCGGCGCGCCCGCCGCGCGGACGCTGGTATTGAGCAGCGGCGCGCTGACGGTGGATGGTCACGACGTGACCTTGGACGACGAGGACCGCGACCGCATTGCGTTGATCGAACGCAATGCACGCGCGTTGGCGCCGCGGGTCAAGGCGATCGCACAGCGTTCGGTCGATCTAGGCGCGCAGGCGGTGCGCGGGGAGGCCGCGTCGTACGCGCCGCAGATCACGAGCGATCCGCGCTTCGCTCAGACGCTGGACGAGCATGCGCACACATTGAAGGCGCGCATCGCCGCCAGTACCAGCACCACGCAATGGCAGGGCGACAATCTCGATCGCATCGTCGACAGTGCGGCGAACGATCTGTTGCCGATCGTCGCGCAGGATGCCGCGCAGCAGGCGCTCGACGCGCTGGTCAGCGGTGACTTCTCCGGCGCGGGCGCGCTCGGCGGCCGCACCGCGACGTTGCAGGCCGATCTGGAGGCGCGCGTGCGCCAGCGCCTGCAAACCCTGGCGCCGGATGTGCGCGCGCTGTGTCCGGCATTGGATGAAATCGATGCGCTGCAGTCGGGCGTTGTCGCCGACATTCCTGGCGGCAGGCTGGATCTGATCGAGATCGCGCGATGAATCGCGTGTGAGCTAGCGCTTGTCGCGCTTGGCCTGCAGCATCGCCAGATCCGCCGCGCGATAGGCCTGCGCCAGATTGCGTTCGCGATTGCGCAAGCCGGTGCCGAGCGTGGCGCTGACCTCGGCGTCGCGCAATGCGCGCTCGGCGCGCCCGTACAAGGTGGGTTCGGATGCCATCATCAATTTCAACCGGCTCGGCACGCGGCGTTTCGAAATCGGCGTCGGCATCGGCTACCGCGACGATATCGGCGGCGCGATGGAGGCGGTGCGCGAATTGTTCGTCGCCGATCCGCGCATCCTGACCAAGCCGGCGCCGGGCGTATGGGTGGAGTCGATGGATACGAGCAGCGTGAGGCTGGTGATCCGCGCCTGGGTGCACGTCAGCGATCTGTGGGAGACGCAGACCGCGTTCACCCGCGCGTTGAAGGAACGTTTCGATGTGCGGGGCATCGGCCAGCCTTCGCCGCAACAGCACGAGGTGACGATGCGACAGGCAGGCGAGGCAGCGGGCGGCCAGCCCAAACCCTAGCCGCCGACAACCTTGTGCGGCCTTGATTCCAAATCCACTTTCGCTTTCACATGACGCCACCGCGCGAATGCGCGAAACTGGGCGTCCGTTCGAAGACCTCAAGGACACGGCATGACCGACACGCGCGAAGCCAAGGTTCCCGACATCGGCGATTTCACCGAGGTGCCGGTGATCGAGGTGTTGGTCAAACCCGGCGACAGGGTCGAGAAGGATCAGGGTCTGGTCACGCTGGAGTCGGCCAAGGCCACGCTGGAGGTGCCCGCGCCGTTTGCGGGCACGATCAAGGAGGTCAAGGTCAAGGAAGGCGACAACGTTTCCGAAGGCAGTGTGATCGCCTTGTTGGAACCGGACGACGGTGATGGCAATGGCGCGAAAGGCGAAGGCGCAAAAGCCGGTGATGACGCAGCGAAGCGCTCGACACCGTTGCCTCCCAAGAATGAGGTGTCTCCTCCCACGCAACAGAATGACGTGCCGAAGGCAAAGGACACCGCATCGCAAGCAGCCATCCATGGCGCTTCTTCCGATCGGCGTCCTGCCTCACCCGCGACTGCCGCGCGCGATGCCATTCAAGGCATCGCGCAAGCGCAGCAGTCTCGACCCGACGAGCTCCCTTACGCCAGTCCCGCAATACGAGCGTTCGCGCGCGAGCTGGGCGTGGACCTCGCGCACGTGCGGGGTTCGGCGCGCAAGGGCCGCATCACGAAAGATGACGTGCAAGCGTTCGTGAAGTCGGCGATGTCGGGACAAGCCGGTCCCCATCCCGGCCTTCCCCCGCAAACGGGAGAAGGAGTTATCCGCGTGCTTCCATGGCCGCGAGTGGATTTTTCCAAGTTCGGGAACGTCGAGGAAAAGCCGCTGTCACGGATCCGGAAACTGGCGGGCGCGAACCTCGCGCGCAACTGGGTGATGATCCCGCACGTCACCCAGCACGAGCTGGCCGACATCACCGAGATGGAAATCTTCCGCAAGCAGCTCGGCGCGGAAAATAAGGATGCGAAGATCACGCCGCTGGTGTTCCTGATCAAGGCCGTGGTCGCCGCGCTGAAGCAGTACCCGCAATTCAATGCCTCGCTGGATGTGTCCGGCGAGAAACTGATCCTGAAGAAATATTTCCATATCGGTATCGCGGTCGATACACCCGACGGTCTGGTGGTCCCGGTGTTGCGCAATTGCGACCGCAAAGGCTTGCTGGAACTGGCGCGCGAGCTGGGTGATATCTCGACCAAGGCGCGCGAGAAAAAGCTTTCACCGGCAGACATGCAGGGCGGGTGTTTTTCGATTTCTTCGCTGGGAGGCATCGGCGGCACGTTGTTCACGCCGATCATCAATGCGCCGGAAGTGGCGATCCTCGGCGTATCGCGTGCGTCGACAGAGCCGGTGTGGAACGGCTCGGAATTCGCACCGCGATTGATGTTGCCGCTGTCGCTGTCCTACGACCATCGCGTGATCGACGGCGCCGATGCTGCGAGGTTCGCGTCGTATCTCGCGCGGTGCTTGAGCGACCTCCGCCGGTTGTTGCTCTGAGGGAATCAACTCACATGGCCGCCCCGATCGCCAACCAATTGCAGGACACCCGCGACGACACGCTGGAGACTTTCCGCGGGGCGCTGCATCGGATCAACGAAGTGCTCGATATCCAGTTAGTCGGCACCAGCGGCGTCAAGCTGACCATCGGCGATGTGATTGGCGCGATCGTCGCGCTGTTGACCGTGTTGCTGATCTCGCGGCTGGTGCGCGCAGGCTTGAATCGCTATGCGAAGCGGCACAAGAACAACCAGGCGGCGCTGTACACGTTATCGCGGATCGTTCACTATATCCTGCTGGTGATCGGCGTGATGATCGCGCTGTCAGTAGCCGGCATCCCGCTTTCCAAATTCGAGGTGTTCGCCGGCGCGCTGGGCGTAGGTCTCGGTTTCGGCATGCAGGCGATCTTCTCCAATTTCGTTTCGGGGCTGATCATCCTGTTCGATCGCAGCCTGAAGGTCGGCGATTTTGTGGAACTTGCCAACGGCACGCACGGCGAGGTGCGCGATATCCACATCCGCGCCACCCGCGTCACCACCAACGACAACATCGACATCCTGGTACCGAACTCCGAATTCGTCACCCACAACGTGATCAACTGGACGCTGCGCGATGTGTCGCGCCGCCAGCGCATCCCGTTTGGCGTGGCCTACGGCAGCGATAAGGAGCTGGTCAAGAAGGCCGCGCTGGAAGCAGCGCGCGAAGTGCCCTTCACGCAGGCGCAGGACGGTCCGCGCCGCCCGCAGGTGTGGCTGACGGGGTTCGGCGATTCGGCGCTGAACTTCGCGCTGGTGGTGTGGCTCAACGCCGACGCGGTCAAGCGACCGGGCAGCGTCACGGCCGCATACAACTGGGCGTTGCACAACGCGTTGACCAAGTACGAAATCGAATTGCCGTTCCCGCAGCGCGACCTGCACGTGCGTTCGTGGTTCGGATTGTCCGGTGAGGAAGCGCGCGAGGCGGTCACCGAAAGCCACCAGCCGCAGCAAACCAAACCGCGCGAAAAAATACCGCGTCACGAACGCGCCGCGTTGGCCGAGAACGACGCGATCCTCGCCGCGCAACACGACATCCACCAGGACGAGCCGCGCGGCACGGGTTATCGCCATGAGGCGGATGATGCGAACGACGCCGCAGTGGTGGAGCAGGACGACAACGGCGACGATAAAAACGATAACGATGAACCCGGCAAAGTCTGAGCACAGGGTTCAACTGCATGGGATTCAGCATGGCCAACATGATCGAACTCAAGGTGCCGGGCATCGGTGATTTCGCCGACGTGCCGGTGATCGAAGTGCTGGTCAAGGCCGGCGACAAGATCGAAAAAGATCAAAGCCTGCTGACGCTGGAGTCCGACAAGGCCACGATAGAAGTGCCGGCGTCCGCGTCCGGCACCATCAAGCAGATCATGGTCAAGGTTGGCGACAGCGTTTCGGAAGGCGACGTGATTGCGGTGGTGGAAGTGGGCGAGGAAGGCAGCACAAACTCTCACCCGAACAGCGGACCGAGACAGTTCGCGCGCAAGGATGATGAATCATCCCAATCGGGGCGAAAAATAAATCCCTCTCCCATCAAGGGGGAGGGGGGAAATCTTGTCGCCGCACGCGCGGAACGTGCTGCTCGCGATACCGGTCGCAAACCCGATTACGAATGCGCCGTCTGCGTGCTCGGCTCCGGCCCCGGCGGTTACACCGCCGCGTTCCGCGCCGCCGACCTCGGTCTCGACACCGTGCTGATCGAACGCTACCCCCGTCTTGGCGGTGTTTGCCTCAATGTCGGTTGCATCCCTTCCAAGGCGCTGTTGCACGCGGCCGACCTGATCAACGATGCGGAATTGATGGCGAGCCACGGCATCGTGTTCGGCAAGCCGAAGATCGAACTCGACAAGTTGCGCGCATTCAAGGACGGCGTGGTCGGCAAGTTGACCGGCGGACTGGCGGCGATGGCGAAACAACGCCGTGTGCGCGTGGTGCAGGGCGCGGGCGCGTTCGTGTCGCCGCACAAGATCGAAGTCGAAACCAGCGATGGCAAAAAGTTGGTGCGCTTCGAGCAATGCATTATCGCTGCGGGTTCGCAGGCGGTGAAATTGCCGGGCCTGCCGTGGAGCGATCCACGCGTGATGGATTCCACCGGCGCCTTGATGATTGGTGACATCCCGAAAAAACTGTTGGTGATCGGCGGGGGCATCATCGGTCTGGAAATGGCCTGCGTGTACGACGCGCTGGGTTCCGAGGTGACCGTGGTCGAACTTGCGGATCAATTGATGCCCGGCACCGATCCCTATCTGGTGCGGCCGTTGCAGCAGCGTATCGCCAAGCGCTACGGCGGCATCCATCTCAAGACCAAAGTGGCGGGGGCCAAAGCGCAAAAGAATGGCATCAAGGTTTCGTTTGAAGGCGACAATGCACCCAGCGAGCAGATGTTCGACCGGGTGCTGGTCGCGGTTGGGCGCAGCCCGAACGGATTGAAGATCGGCGCGGACAAGGCGGGCGTGCATGTGACCGAGCGCGGCTACATCGCGACCGACAAACAACTGCGCACCAATATCCCGCATATCTTCGCGGTCGGCGACATCGTGGGCGCGCCGATGCTGGCGCACAAGGCCACCCACGAGGCCAAGGTTGCCGCGGAAGTCTGCGCCGGAAAAAAGAGCGCGTTCGACGCGCGGGTGATCCCGTCGGTCGCCTACACCGATCCGGAAATCGCGTGGGTGGGCGTCACCGAGCGCGAGGCCAAAGAAAGAAATCTCAAGATCGGCGTCGGCAAGTTCCCGTGGGCGGCATCCGGGCGCGCACTCGGCATGGATCGCAGCGAAGGTTTCACCAAATTGATCCTCGACGAGGCCACGCAGCGCGTGATCGGCGGCGGCATCGTCGGCGTGCGCGCGGGCGATCTCATTTCCGAAATCGCGCTCGCCATCGAGATGGGCGCCGAAGCCGCCGACCTTGCCCTCACCATCCATCCGCACCCGACCTTGTCCGAATCCGTCGGTATGGCTGCGGAAGTGTTCGAGGGAACGATTACGGATTTGTATTTGCCGAATAAGAAATAGAATGAAAGTGCCGATGCCATATGACACGATACTGAACATCACGGGTGCGTTCGTGTTTGCAGAGAATGTTCTAGTGTGGATAGTCGCCCATCGGTTGGCCATGGCAGATCGTGCGTATTTCAAGACGTCGGATGGTTTTGTGCATTGGTGGCGACTCGGCTCAGCTTTTTACGTTTTAAAAATGACCTTTGATCCGCGCTTGCCAAGTCCTGCGCATAGCGCGCGCATTAAACGAGACATCTATATCTTGCGGATTTGCTTTATTGTTTCCTTGATGTGCATGGTGATATTTGCGTACGTATTTTTTTAAGCACGTTTGGATTCCTTGGATGCAGCAACCTCCCATAGGATCTCCTTAGCGCAGGCCATGGATGGCCATCAGTGAGCGAGCTGTCCAGCGCCGTGCAGGACGCCGAGCATCGCTGCGGCAAGTATCGTAGCCCGGATGAAGGCGCGTAGCGCGGAATCCGGGAATGGCGTCAGCCTCCCGGATTTCGCTTCGCTGCATCCGGGCTACAGTCAATCCAGCGAATACCCAAACTGCTCTTTGAACGCCTCGACGAATTGCGGGTAATCGAAGCGCTGGTTCTGGGTGCCCGGATACTCCACTTTCAGCGCGCCCATCAATGAGGCCATGCGGCCGGCGGTCGGCCAATCGCAACCGCGCATGATTCCGAGAATCAATCCCGCGCGGTAGGCATCGCCGCAGCCGGTCGGGTCGGTCACGCAGCTTGGTTTCGCGGTGGGAATTTCGTACACGCCCTCACGCATATGGATGCGGGAACCCTCCGCGCCGTGGGTGACGATGTAAGCTTTGACACGCTGCGCGATCTCGCGCTCCGACCAGCTGGTGCGCTCCTGCAACAGGCTCGCCTCGTAGCTGTTGACCGTGACGTAATCAGCCTGTTCGATAAACGCACGGAATTCATCGCCTGAAAACAGCGGCATCGCCTGGCCGGGATCGAAAATGAAAGGCACGCCGCGTTCGGCGAAATCGCGCGCGTGTTGCAACATGCCGTCGCGCCCATCCGGCGCGACGATGCCGAAAGCGACGTCGGCAATATCGCGCACGTGGTTCTCGTGGCTGCGCATCATCGCGCCGGGATGGAAGGCGGTGATCTGGTTGTCGTCGAGATCCGTGGTGATGAACGCCTGCGCGGTGAAGGTGTCCGCCAGTTCCTTGATGCCGTCCATGCGGATGCCGCACGCCGCGAGGTGCTTGCGATAAGGATCGAAATCCCAGCCCACCGTGGCCAGCGGCAGCGGATCGGCGCCGAGCAGCTTCAAGTTGTAGGCGATGTTGCCGGCGCAGCCGCCGAACTCGCGACGCATCCGCGGCACCAGGAACGACACATTCAGCATGTGCACCTTGTCCGGTAGGATGTGGTTCTTGAAGCGGTCGGGGAACACCATGATGGTGTCGTAGGCCAGCGATCCGCAGATGACGGCAGACATGCGAAGGTCCTGATGGGGCAGCCGGTGATCGTAGCCGGAACGGCGGCCGGATTCGACCGCGCAGCTTCTCACGCAGGCCAAGGATGGCCGTCAACGAGCGAGCTTTGCGCGCTGTACGCGATGCCGAGAAGCGCAGCCGAACGGCGGAGCAAGCGACGATTGTTCGAGTACAAGGACGTGCGAGTTCGGCGCGGCCGCCGTTCGGTGAGCATCGCAGGGCAGTCGAGGCAACACGATGTTGCCGAGATCATCGCGCCCAAGCGCAATGGTTTTGGCTACTTTTGCCGAAACAAAAGTCGCCCGCTCGCGTCAGCGAGCGGAACTTGGGCAATCTTGCGAAAGACACTGGATTCCCACATTCGCGGGAATGACGATGTAGGTGAGTATTCGTGTGTGGGAATACTTGAGCGCGCGTGCGCAGCCGCAAGGCCGTGACTAGACTACCCCGTTGTTTCCCTGTGGCGCACCCCCTGACGCCGCACCGACTCCGGCTCGCGCATGTTCAATCTGTTCCGCGGCATCTTTTCCAACGACCTCTCGATCGATCTCGGCACCGCTAACACATTGATCTACGTGCGCGGGCAGGGCATTGTCTTGAACGAACCTTCCGTCGTCGCGATCCGCCAGGACCGCGGTCCCGGCGGCCCGCGCGCGGTCGCGGCGGTCGGCACCGAGGCCAAGCGCATGCTCGG
>JBDTAJ010000005.1:0-16906 GCA_039924705.1 Rhodanobacteraceae bacterium | reverse complement strand
GTGGGAAAGCGACTCGGCAAGACGAAGAATTTGGAGTAGAGACACTTTTCCGCAAACCGGTGTTCAAGCAGTACCGTGGTGCTGATGGCTTCTTCTATTTCAAGCTACTCGATGGAGATGGTACCGAGCTTTTCATCAGCAACGGCTTCGAGTCCGGGCAAGTCGCAGCAGCAGAAAAGAATCGGTTAGCCCTATCTGCTGCTGACGAAGCCATTTCCGAATTAAGTGAAAACTTCGTAGCGGCGCAGGTGAGCGGGGGCTATCGCTTTGAAATTCGCGATCCTGATGGAAATCTGATGTTCGGTACCGGGCCGGTTGTTGCTTCTATTGAGGAAAGCCGATCACTGCGAAACCGCTTCCTTCAAGCAATAGAAAGTGTGGCTATTTGAACGCGATGTGGTTGTCATAAGACTGCTGCATGTTCGATCTAACGTAGTGGCTTCTTGCAAACGGCCAGCAATCGCAGGCAAGCAGACCCCTCCCATGCATGCATGACTTCCGTCCGTCGCGGCGCTTAAACGCAACGGTTATTTTGCGCATCCGTGTGTGACGGCGAATCACTCGCTGGACGTGCCGCGCGGCACGTGATCACCGATCCGGAAGTTCGCCGATGCGTTTCAATCATGTTGCAAGCGCGGTGCTGGGGATTGTCGCGATGCCGGCCGCCGCGGTCACCATCGATGGCCGCATCGATCCTTCCGAGTGGCAGGGTTCGCGGCACGTCACCGATTTTCGCCAGACCCAACCGTTGACCGGCAAGCCGGCAGCGTTGCCGGTCGAAGCGTGGATACTCGCAACGCCCGAAGGGTTGGCGGTGGCGATGCGCGTCAGCCAGCCGCCGGGCGTTGCGCGCACCGAGCAGCGCGAACAGCGCGATTTCCAGGATCAGGTCGATCGCATCAATGTCATGGTCGACTTCAATGGCGACGGCCGCACCGGTTACGACTTCGCGGTGGCCTCGACCGGCGCGATCGACGATGAGGTGATCACCAACGAGGACAGTTTCAACAAGGATTGGGATGGGATCTGGAAACACGCCGTCAGCCAGGATGCGCAGGGCTGGTCGGTGGAAGTATTGATCCCGTGGTACACCGCACCGATGCAAACGAGCAGGAACGGTCAGCGCAAGCTCGGCATCTATCTCGACCGCGTGATCGCCGCGACCGGCGAGCGCGTGGCTTGGCCGGCGGCGAGTTACACCAAGCCGCGGTTTCTTTCCGACTTCGAGCGCGTCGAGGTGCCAGCTTACAGCCAGTCGCTGTTGGCGGTGACGCCCTATGTTTCCGCGTTGTACGACAACGTGCGCCACACTGGCGGTTTCACCGAAGGTGCGGATCTGCTCTGGAAACCCAACGGCCAGTTCCAGATGACCGCAACGCTGAATCCGGACTTCGGCCAGGTCGAGAGCGACGATCTGGTGGTCAACTTCGGCGCCACCGAAACCTTCTTCAGCGACAAGCGTCCGTTCTTCACCGAGAACCAGGGCATCTTCGATTTCAGGCTGCTCGATGACAACAGCCAGCTCGTCTACACCCGCCGTGTGGGCGGGCCGGCCGACGACGGCAACGGTTCGGGCGACATCACCGCGGCGGTCAAGCTCAATGGCAGCGTCGGCGCCACCAGTTATGGGTTGCTCGCGGCCGATGAGCGCGGCGATGCCGGGCGTGACTTCGCGGCGGCACGCGTGGTGCACGATTTCGGCGATCAGAGTCTGGGCATGTTGCTGACCCACGTGGACCGGCCGTTTCTCGATCGGCAGGCGACGGTGCTGGGCATCGATCACCACTGGCATCCGACATCGAGGCTGACCATCGGCACCAATCTGGTCGGCAGCGACATCGACCAATATGGAGCCACCTCACGTGGCATGGGCGCGACCCTTCTCGCCGATTACGAAATGGACGACGGCTGGCGCCAGCAGTGGCTGGGCATGCATTTCGACGACAAGCTGCAGGTCAACGATTTCGGTTATCTCGCCCGTAACAATTTCGATTACGCGCATTACGAGTTGCGCAAGCACGTGACCGATCTTCCACCGGATTCGCGTTACAGCGATCACGATTGGCATTTCCGGATCGACGCGCTGGACAACGACGATCGACATCTCACGCTGCGCCGCGAACTGCGCGTCAACCGCACCAGCGACCTGCGCGACGGCAGCAACGAATTCGCGCAGATCGACATCGACAGCGCAGGCTTCGACGATCTGCTGACGCGCGGCCACAACGCCCTGCATCTGCCGCCGAAGTTCGACACGCACTTCGAGCATAACGGTCCGCGCCACGGCAACTGGGCGTACACATCCCAGATGGAGTTGTACAGTGGCGGCCTGGCGGGCAATCAACTGCTCGGTTACGACGCCAAGTTCACGCCGACTTATTTCATCAGCGATGCCTTCAGCGTTTACGCGGGCCTGTACTACGAGCACACACCGAGCTGGCTGGTGTGGCAGCACGACAATCTGATCGGCGCGTTCGATCAGCACACGCTGGAACTGGACAGCGGGTTCGACTGGCACATCGGCGAGCGCCAGGAGTTGCGCCTGAAATTGCAGGCGATTGGCCTGGATGCGCGCCTGCGGCAAGGCTATCGAGTGATGGTCAACGGCGGTGCGGTCGCCAGCAACGATCCCATCGACAGTTTCGGCGCGCGCAATCTCGGCTTGCAGATCCGCTATCGCTATGAATTGGCGCCGCTGTCGTATCTTTACATCGTGTACGGACGCGGCGGCTTCGCGCTCGATCCGTTCGGGGACGACGTGACGCCCGGCGCGCCGTCGCTACTCGGCCAGAGCTTTTCTTTGCGCGACGACGAGCAGTTTCTGATCAAGCTGAATTACCGCTTCGATCTATAACGCGGGTTATCGGCGAAATATGCCGCGCTCAATCCCAACGGTTGAGGTGCGGACCGAACGCGTCGCGTTGCTTACGCACCACGCAAAAGCGATGGCCGCTGGGCGCCTGCATCACCCACCAACGATCGCGCACCACAGCGATGCGCTTGGCGCCAAGCTTCTCCAACCGCGCGACTTCGGCATCCAGATCATCCGTCTCGATGTCCAAATGCACGTGCGCATCGTGTTCGACTTTCTGCAGCAGGATAATCGGCTCTTCCGGCGCGGTTTTGAGTTCCGCGTATTTGCCGTCGCCGTCCTGATCGAGCGTGGCGATCGGTTTGCCCAGCGCCGCGCTCCAGAACTCCGCGGCTTCGCGCAGGTCATCGGTGTTGCAATCGATCACCAGCGTGGAAAGTCGGCTGTGGTGCATGGCGTCCATTCTCGTTCCGCGTCAATTCGGCAACGCCAGATCGTCCAGCAGCGCTTTCAGGAACCGCGCGGCCTCGCCGCCGGTTGCGGCGCGATGGTCGAAGGTCAGCGAGATCGGCAGACGCCGATGCACTTCGATGCCGCCGATCACCGCGACCACGTCGTGTGAGAGTTTTCCCGCGCCGACGATCGCGACGCACGGCGGCACCACCACCGGTGTCGCGTAACGGCCGGCGAACATACCGAAGTTGGACAGGCTGATGGTGTAACCGGAAAGTTCGGAGGGCGGAATCGAGCGATCCTCCACTTGCGCGCGCAGACGCTGGATCGCGGTGCGTGTGCTGGCGCCGTCCAGCATGTCGGCGTTGCGCAGCGCCGGCACGAACAGGCCGTCGTCGGTGTCCACCGCGATGCCGAGATCGACGTGCGGATGTTGCGTACGGGAAAGATTCTTGCCGTCGAACCACGTGTTCAATGCAGGCACCGTCTTGCACGCCACCACAATGGAACGTATCAGGCGCGCGGTGATGTCCTGTTTGCCGAGCCACGCATTGAGGTCGGCGTCGTCGACCAGCGTGGTCGGCACGACTTGCGCATGCGCGTCGGCCATCACCCGCGCCATGTTGCGGCGCACGCCTTTCAATTGTTCCGGCTGGCCGCTGGCAGCGACGCTTGGCGGGGTGGTGCGCATGGGGTTGCCGGTGGAAGACAAGGTGGTTCTGGTTGCGCCACCCTCACCCAGCGCGCGTTGCGCGCCGACCTCTCCCGCCAGCGGGAGAGATAAGCCACGCGCGGCTGTTCCCGCCCGCACGCTCGCAGAAGAGGGTTGCGCGCCGATGCGCGCGCTGCCCGCCGCCGCGGCATCTTTCACGTCCTTCAACGTCACTACGCCGCCGCCGCTGGGTTTGATGCGCGCCAGATCCACCTTCATTTTTTTCGCCAGCGCGCGCACCGCGGGCACGGCTTTTACGCCGCCGATGCTAGCCGCTTGTTCGACGTGCACGTGGCTGCCGCTGACCATCGCGCCGACCACTGTGCCTTCGTCTTCGCGCGCCTCGACGATTTCCGTTTCCTCGATCTCACCGCCCTCATCGGAGGCGATGACTTTGTCGCCATTATCGGGCGCGGTCGCGCCCGCGCCCTTGGCGGGTTTCTTGGGGCCGTGATGATGGCCGGTGCTCTCCGCTTCGGCGCGTTGCTTGGCGTTGGGATCGGGCTGGAACTCGGCCAGCGCCGCGCCGGTCTCGATCACGTCGCCCGGCTTGCCGTGCAACTTGGTGACCTTGCCGGTGTAGGGCGACGGCACGTCGACCACGGCTTTGGCGGTTTCCATCGACACCAGCGGCGCATCGAGCTTGATGTCGTCGCCTTCCTTGACGTTCCATTCGACGATGGTGGCGTCGGGCAGGCCTTCGCCGAGGTCGGGGAGGTGGAAGGTTTTGATGTCGGCCATGGCGGTCTCTGCGTCAGGATTTGTGAAAAATATTCGGATTCAATATGTCTTGCAATTCCAGCACATAAATCGTGCCTTTGTATCCAAAGGTATTAGTCATTTCTTTGCGCGCAATGGTGCCAGTTACATCTGCTTCTGCCTCGACGCCATAGTTCGCATGTAATCGGTCGAAAAACAATTGCGGAATCAGAGCGAATTTAGAATCCGGAAAATCCAAGATAACGATGTTCTTGCTGTGACTTCCACAAGGATGGATGAATACTCCATGGAATGCTTCGACCACGCACGCATGAACGAGAACCCTTTTCCCCAGATAAGCATCCGCGTGTTCGGCCAAATACCTGATATCAACCTTAGGGGCGACTCCCGACTCTGCACCCGCGGAGTGGCAGAACTGCATTGCAAATAGAAAATAGCATGCGAATAGCAGAAAGCGTTTCATTGCCTATCGCTAACTCGCCGCCACCGCCCGCTTCGCCGCCTCCATAATCCGCTCCGTGCTCGGCAGATATTTCATCTCCAGCCGGAACAGCGGGATATGGGTGTCCCAGCCGGTGACGCGCTCGACCGGCGCCAGCAGATCGTAAAGGCATTCCTCGGCGATGCGCGCGGCGATCTCGGCGCCGAAGCCCGCGGTTTTGGGCGCCTCGTGCACGATCACGCAGCGACCGGTCTTGCGCACCGATTCCGCGATGGTGTCGAAATCCAGCGGGGTCAGCGTGGCGACGTCGATCACTTCCGCGCCGATGCCTTCCTCGGCCAGCGCGTCGGCCGCTTCCAGGCATTCCTTCACCTGCGCGCCCCACGTCACCAGCGTGACATCCTCGCCGTCGCGCAACACGAAGCACACGTCCAGCGGCAGCGCTTCGCCGTCGTCCGGCACTTCTTCCTTGTATTGACGATAGATGCGCTTGGGCTCGAAGAACATCACCGGATCGGGATCGCGGATCGCGGCCAGCAATAATCCATAGGCGCGCGCGGGCGAGGACGGCAGCACCACACGCAATCCCGGAATATTGGTGAAGAGATGCTCGTTGGCTTCCGAATGGTGCTCCGGCGCGCGGATGCCGCCGCCCCATGGCGCGCGGAACACCGCCGGCACCGTGATGCGCCCGCGGGTGCGGTTGCGCATACGCGCGGCGTGGCAGGCGATGTTTTCCATCATTGGATAGATGAAACCCTCGAACTGCGCCTCGGCGACCGGCTTCATGCCCAGCGCGGCAAGACCCACGGTCACGCCGGCGATGGTGGTTTCGTCCAGCGGCGTGTCGAGCACGCGCAGCTCGCCGAACTTTTCCTGCAAGCCCTGGGTGGCGCGGAACACGCCGCCGTTGACGCCGACGTCCTCGCCCAGCACCACGACGGAATCGTCGTGCTGCATCTCCCAGGCGAGCGCTTGGGTGACGGCTTCGATAAGGGTGATCTGGGCCATTACTTCGCCTCCAGCGACATCGCCAACTCGCGCTGCGTGGCCAGATCGGCCGGCACTTCCGCGAAGGTGTAGTCGAACATCGAGGTCAACGGCTGGGTCTTGGTTTCCAGATAGGCATTGATCTCGTTGTCCATCCACTCGTCGCGCTCGGCCAGCCACACTTTTTCTTTTGATTCGTCCCAGACCTTTTTCGATTCGAGATAAATACGCAAGCGCTTGACCGGGTCCTTGGTCCAGGCGTCTTCCACTTCTTCCTTGCCGCGATAACGGCGTGCATCATCGGCGGTGGTGTGGTCGCCCAGGCGATACGTCACCGCTTCGATCACGCTGGCGCCGTCGCCGCGTCGCGCACGGTCCAGCGCATCCTCCATCGCCTTGCGCACCGCGATGATGTCGTTGCCGTCGACCTGGATCGAGGGCAAACCCGCGGCGATGCCTTTCTGCGCCAGCGTTTTCGCGCCGGTCTGGATTTTGCGCGGCACCGAGATCGCCCACTGGTTGTTGACGATCACCGCCACCAGCGGCAATTGCTGCGCGCCGGCGATGTTGATCGCGCCGTAGAAATCGCCCTTGGACGAGCCTCCATCGCCGCACGTGCACACCGCTACCCGTGGTTCCTTCCTGATCTTGAATGCCAACGCGGCGCCGGCCGCGTGCAGGCATTGCGTGGCGATCGGCACGCTCCACGCGAAGTCGTGCCGCGCGGGTTCGTTCTGGTAATCGTTGCCGCGCTCGTCGCCACCCCAGTACATGTAGACCTCGCGCGGGCGCACGCCGCGATACAACTGCGCGCCGTATTCGCGGTAGCTGGGCGCGAGCACGTCTTCGGGTTTCATCGCGCTGCCGATGCCCACATGCGCGGCCTCATGGCCGAGGCACGAGGCGTAGGTGCCGAGCTTGCCGGTGCGCTGCAAGGCGATGGATTTGGCGTCGAACACGCGCGTGGAGGCCATCAGCTTGTACAGCTCGACCATATGGCCGAGATCCTCGGCGAACTTCGGCAAATCCTTGCGCACCAACTTGCCGTCGGGGCCGAGGTATTGCAGGTATTCGATTTCGAACTTTGCGGCGAGGGTCATCGCTGGCTCCGCGGAAACGACTTGGGCTTGGCGGCAGGACTGCCCGTTGGTCGAGTCGATCGTTCAAGTATATCGATGGTGACCGTGGGGACGGTTCCCATCCAGCGGCCGCCGTAGTTTGCTATTGTCTCCCAGATTGCCGCCCCTTTGTATCTTTCGCTATGCCCGACAACCAACGCGACCTCGAAGCCGGACTGGAACTGGATCTCGCCGATCGCCTGACCTATGGCGGTTATCTTCACTTGGATCGTCTGCTTTCCGCGCAGCAGCCGCTCTCGAACCCGCCGCACCACGACGAGATGCTGTTCATCATCCAGCATCAGGTCGCGGAACTCTGGATGAAGCTGCTGGTGCACGAGCTGCGCGCGGCGGTCGCCGCGTTGCAAGACGACGACGTGGATACCTGCCTCAAGATTCTGGCGCGGGTCAAGCAGGTGCAGCGGCAGTTGTTCGAACAATGGGCGGTGCTGGAAACGCTCACGCCTTCCGAATATCTGGAGTTCCGACATGTGCTGGGACCGGCATCGGGATTCCAGTCGCTGCAATATCGATTGGTCGAATTTCTGCTCGGCAACAAGAACGCCGGCATGTTGCGCGTCTTCGACCACGATCCTGCGGCGCGCGCGCAACTGGAAGAGACACTCCGCGCGCCCAGTCTCTACGACGAATTTCTGGCGTATCTCGCCCGCCGCGGGCACGACGTGCCGAAGGAATTACTGCAGCGCGACTGGTGCCAAGCGCATGCGCGCAACGAGAAATTGGTGCCGGTGTTCAAGCGCATTTACGAGGACACCGCCACGTTCTGGCCGGAATACCATCTGTGCGAGCAACTCGTGGATGTCGAGGAGAGTTTCCAGTTGTGGCGTTTCCGCCATATGAAAACGGTCGAGCGCATCATCGGCTACCGGCGCGGCACTGGCGGCTCATCCGGCGTGGCGTTCCTGAAGAAGGCGCTGGAACTCACTTTTTTCCCGGAACTGTTGGAAGTGCGCACGGTACTCAGCTGAATACCGGATGTGCGAATCCCGGACAGTTCAGGGATGGCCGTTGATCCGGGATCCAGTTTCAAATCTTCAGAGCGTCGGCGAGGCATGCTGGTGCATCATCGTCGCCATTAACGCCATGCCGCCGAACAGCACGAACAGGATCGCGAGGCCGAACGCCACGATGACCATCACGCCATTGATCACGAAGTAGAGACGCAGCTTGTTCTGCGCCATCACGAAGGCTGTGGAATCGCCGTTGATCGACGCCTGCTCCATGCCGGATGCCGACTGGAACAGCAACACACCCAGCCAGATCGGCAGCCATGCCCAGATGATGCCCACGATCGACAGCGCGGTCAGTGCGCCGCCGACGATGTTCAAGATGCCGAGAAATTTGATCCAGCCGCGGCCCGACGCCAACGGCGCGCTGAGTTCCTGCACGATTGCGTTGCGGTCGTCCATTGCTATCCTCTTGCAGTGAGCGGCCCCTAGCCGCGCGCGCAGCCTAATCCGATGGCTCGACGCCGGCAAGCGTGGGAGCGGGTGTCATTGCGAAGCGGTAGAATGGCAGCCTGCAATCGGCAACGCGGAGGTTTCCCATGAGCGCGCAACCCAACGTTGGCATGCAGCCCACGCAGTTCGAGAACCCGATGGGGGTGGACGGCTTCGAGTTCGTCGAGTTCGCCGCGCCCGACGCCACACCGCTGCACGCGCTATTCCGTCGCATGGGGTTCGCCGCCGTGGCCAAGCACAAGTCGAAGGACATCACGCTGTTTCGGCAGGGTGCGTGCAATTTTCTGATCAACGAGCAGCCGGATTCGTTCGCTGCCGATTTTGCGGCAAAGCATGGACCTTGCGCCTGCGGATTCGCAATCCGCTTCACCCAACTCGCCGACAAGGTGCGCGCGGCGGCGCTCACCAACGGCGCGGAGGCGATCGGGTACAAGGAATCCAGCAAGTCGGTCGATGCACCGACCATCACCGGTATCGGCGGTTGCATGTTGTATCTGGTCGACCGTTACGGCGGCAAAGGTTCGGTGTTCGACGACTACGAATGGCTGACGGGTGTGGACCGCAATCCGCCAGGTTTCGGATTGACCTTTATCGACCATCTGACCCACAACGTGCAGTACGGCAACATGAAACAGTGGGCGGATTATTACGAACGCCTGTTCAATTTCCGCGAGATCAGATATTTCGACATCAAGGGCGCCAAGACCGGTCTCGTTTCCAAGGCGATGACCGCGCCGGACGGCATGGTGCGCATCCCGCTCAATGAATCCCCCGATCCGAAATCGCAGATCAACGAGTATCTGGACGAGTACAAGGGCGAGGGCATCCAGCACATCGCCCTGTTCACCGATACCATCTACGACACCGTGGAAAAAATGCGCGCGGCGGGCGTGGCGTTCCTCGACACGCCCGATACCTATTTCGAAGTGGTCGACGTGCGCGTGCCCAACCACGGCGAGGACGTGCCGCGGCTGGCGAAAAACAAGATCCTGATCGACGCCGATTCGGAAACAAGAAAGAAACTGCTGCTGCAGATCTTCACCCAGAACTGCATCGGTCCGATTTTTTTCGAGATCATCCAGCGCAAGGGCAACGAGGGTTTCGGCGAAGGCAACTTCACCGCGCTGTTCGAATCGATCGAACGCGACCAGATGAAGCGCGGGGTATTGTAGAGACCGCGCCATGGCCACCACGGACGCCTACCAATCAGGTTTCGGCAACGAGCACGCCACCGAAGCGCTGCCCGGGGCGCTACCCGTCGGCCGGAATTCGCCGCAGCGCGCGCCGTATGGTTTGTACACCGAGCAGTTGTCCGGCACCGCATTCACCGCGTCGCGTCATGCCAATCGCCGTAGCTGGTTGTATCGCATCCGCCCGTCGTCGATGCACCAGCCGTTTTCGGTGTTCCCGCATCCACATTTTCACAACCTTTTCGACGAAGCGCCGACGTCGCCGAATCAGTTGCGCTGGAGTCCGTTCCCGCTGCCGCAAGCACCCACCGATTTCGTCGATGGCCTGTACACGGTCGCGGGCAATGGCGGCGCAGTCGCGCAGAGCGGTTGTGGCCTGCATGTCTATGCGTGCAACCGATCGATGCAAGGCCGCTTCTTCTATGACGCCGATGGCGAACTGGTGATCGTGCCGCAGCAGGGCCGGTTGCGGATCGCGACGGAGCTGGGCGTGCTGGAGATCGAACCGCAGCAGATCGCCCTGATCCCGCGCGGTGTGCGTTTCCGGGTCGAGTTGCTCGACGAGAATGCGCGCGGCTACGTCGGCGAGAACTTCGGCGCGCCGCTGCGGCTGCCCGATCTCGGGCCGATCGGTACCAATGGTCTCGCCAATGCGCGCGATTTCGAGGCGCCGTTCGCGGCGTACGAAGACGTCGAAGGTGAGTTCGAATTGGTCGCCAAGTTCCAGGGCAATCTCTGGCGCGCAGGCGTAGATCACTCGCCGCTGGACGTGGTGGCCTGGCACGGCACGCACGCGCCGTATCGTTATGATCTGCGCCGCTTCAATACGATCGGCTCGATCAGCTTCGATCATCCCGACCCATCGATTTTTACCGTGCTCACATCGCCGTCCGATACGCCCGGCACGGCGAATATGGATTTCGTGATCTTTCCGCCGCGCTGGCTGGTCGCGGAAAACACCTTCCGTCCACCGTGGTTCCATCGCAACGTGATGAGCGAATTCATGGGGCTGATCCACGGCGAATACGACGCCAAGGCCGGCGGCTTCGCGCCGGGCGGCGCGAGCCTGCACAACTGCATGAGCGGGCACGGCCCGGACGCGGCCAGTTTCGAGAAAGCCAGCGCGATCGACACCAGCAAGCCGCAGCACATCGTCGATACCATGGCTTTCATGTTCGAGACGCGCTGGGTGATCCACCCGACGCGGCAGGCTCTGGAATCGCCGCAGTTGCAAACCGATTATCACGAATGCTGGCTGGGTTTGAAAAAGCATTTCGATCCACAACGGCGATGATGAAAACCGCGACCATGCTGGCGATGCTTGCAGCGCTGACAGGCTGCGGTGGTGCAACGCCGCAGGATGCCGCGACGATTCCCGTCGTTTCGGATCGCAGTGCGACGACGATCAAACCATCTTCGTCGTCGACTTTGCCGGATTCGGCATCCTTTTCCGCTGCGACCCCGCGAGCCCCCAATGCAAACGCGTCGATGCCCGCACGTTCGGTCTACGACGCGCTGCCGGATTTCAACGGACTCGGCCCGCTGCGTTTCGGCATGGACGAACAGCAGATGCAAAAAGCGTGGACTCGGCCGCTATACGGCGCGGCGTCAGCCAACGATCCCAATGCTTGTTATTACCTGCGCCCGCGCAAGGACGAATACAGTTTGCTGCTGATGATGGAAGGCGGAAAGTTCGTGCGCGTGGATGTGCGCAAGGACTCGATCACCGCGCCGGGCGGTGGACGCGTCGGCTTGGCCGTCGATGGATTGCGCAAGCTTTATGCGGATCGCATCGAAGCCATGCCGAACAAGTACGATTCCGCGGCGCACACATTGCGCGTCATACCGCCGCACGACGAGCACGCACGGCTGGTGTTCGAAACCGACGCGAACGGCAAAGTCGTGTCGTGGCGGATAGGTCTGCCGCCACCGGTCGATTATGTGGAAGGCTGTTCCTGAGTTCGTATCATCCGGAAAAATCAGAATGAAACTGGGTTCTTTGAAGGAGGGTGGCAGGGACGGGACACTCGTTGTCGTCAGCCGTGACCTGCAACACGCGGTGCGCGCGGCCGACATCGCGCCCACTCTGCAAGCCGCGCTGGACGATTGGCATGACACCGCGCCGCGTCTGCACGCGTTGTACGACGCGCTGTGCCTGCACAAGCACAAAGCGGTGAAAGATACTTTCGATCTGGATTTCGCCGCATTGGCCGCGCCGTTGCCGCGCGCCTACGAATTCGTCGACGGCAGCGCTTATCTGCCGCACGTCGAGCGCGTGCGCAAAGCGCGCGGCGCGACCGTGCCGGAAAGTTTCTACACCGATCCTCTGATGTATCAGGCCACCAGCGCCGGGTTTCTCGGGCCGCGCGATCCGGTGCGCGTGCCGAGCGAGGAGTACGGCATCGACATGGAAGCGGAAGTCGTGGTCGTCACCGACGACGTGCCGATGGCGGCCACGCCACAGCAGGCATCGGATCACATTCAGTTGATCGGGCTGGTCAACGATGTGTCGTTACGGAATCTGATTCCGGGCGAGCTGGCCAAGGGCTTCGGCTTCCTGCAATCCAAGCCGCGCTCGGCGCTGTCGCCGGTGTTGGTGACGCCCGATGAACTGCGCGACCGCTGGCGCGACGACACGCTGCATCTGCCGATGCGCACCTGGATCAATGGCCAGTGGTTCGGCGAGGCCGACGCCGGCACCGACATGCAATTTAACTTCGCGCAATTGATCGCGCACGCGGCCAAGACTCGCCCGCTTGCCGCCGGCACGCTGGTCGGCTCAGGCACCATCGCCAATCAGGACACGTCCAAAGGTGCGTCGTGTCTGGCCGAGCAACGCACAGTCGAAAAACTGCGCGACGGCAAACCGAAAACGCCGTTCCTGAAATATGGCGACACCATCAAGATCGAGATGACGGACGTGGACGGCAACCCGATCTTCGGCGCGATCGAACAGACGATTACGCCGCAGCGCGGCTGAAGGCGAACCCGTTTCCCGACCATGGACCCGGCCCATCCACAGCCGGGCAAGTCGGCAACGGCTCTCGATCCAATCAACGACGACGACGGCGACGCCGCGAACTTCTGCTCGACCTGCGCGTTTTCGGGCGCCTGCATCGCCGCCGGTTACGGCAAGCCGGAACTGGCGCAGTTGCATTGTCTGGTCGAGCACATCGGACCGTTCGTAGCCGGCGAACACGTATTTCGCACGCGCGATCCGTTCCGCGCCATCTACGCGTTACGGGTGGGCCTGGTGAAGACCGCGCTGGTCGACACGCAAGGCCGCGAACAGGTGCTGGGTTTTTATCTGCCGGGTGAGGTGGTGGGTCTCAACGCGATCTATCCGGAACACTATCCCTGTGACGCGGTGGCGCTGGAGACCACGACGTTCGGTCGCTTCTCGTTTCCGGCGATGAGCGCCCTGGCAACGCGGGTGCCCAGTGTGCAGTAGCATCTGTTCCGGATGCTCAGCAAGGAACTCGGCGCGACATCGCTGCTGGCGGGCGATCATTCCGCCGACGAACGCATGGCGGCGTTTCTGGTCGATCTGGGCGACCGTTACGCGGTGCGCGGTTTTTCGGGCACACGTTTTCGTCTCAGCATGTCGCGCGCGGATATCGCGAATTATCTGCGGCTGGCCGCGGAGACCGTCAGCCGCGTGCTCGGCCGTTTCCGTGCGCAAGGCTTGTTGCATATCGAGGGCCGCGACGTGGAACTGCTGGATAGTGCGCGGTTGCGCAAGAGCGCGCTCCGCGCTGGATCCGTAACGCTACCCATCGACGTGATCTGGATCAGGCGGAGCGCTGCCGTTCCGGCGCACAATGCCGACCTCTGTCCATGGTTTCCATCGCATGAATGTTTCGTCGGAACCTGCGCGTCTGCCGCTGGCGGCGTTGTCGCGGCAGCTCGCCGCCGCACCGCATCGGCTGCTGTTTTTCGCCGGCGCCAGCGCGGTGATCGTGTCGATGCTGTGGTGGGCGCTCATGCTTGGCGCCATGCGCTTTGGCTGGGGCTTCATGCCGATGCCATCGGTGCCGCCGGGTTGGGCGCACGCGATGCTGACCCAGTACGGCATGCTGCCGATGTTCATGTTCGGTTTTTTGTTGACGGTGTTTCCCCGCTGGATGAACCAGCCCGCGTTGTCGCGGCGCCACTATGTCCCGGTGGCGCTCGGCGTGTTCGGTGGTTATCTGCTGGCGAACCTGGGCCTGCTCGGTATGCCGTCGGTGTTGAAGATCGGGTTCGCGTTGATGCTTGCGGGTTACATCGCGGGCTTATACGCACTGGGCAGCGTGTTGTTGCGCGATCGCGTGCGCGATTGGCACGCGCTGTCGTGCTGGGCTGCGCTGACATTGGGTGCGCTGGGACTGTCGGCGTTTCTCGCGTTCCTGTTCGGTGCGCCGGCGTCCTGGGGTTGGTTCGCCGTCGAGCTGGGCACGTTCGGCATGTTGCTGCCGGTGTTCTTCACGGTGTGCCATCGCATGTTGCCGTTCTTCAGCAGCAGCGTTGCAACTGATTACGCGATGCGGCGTCCGGCTTGGAGCCTGCCGCTGGTGTGGGGCCTGCTGCTGGCGCATCTGACGCTCGACTTGCGCGGCCTGACTGCATGGTCATGGCTGGTCGATGTGCCGCTGGCGGTTGTGTTCGCCGCACACGCATTGATGTGGCAGCCGTGGAAATGCATGAAGCCCGGTTTGCTGGCGGTCTTGCACTTATCATTCGCCTGGCTGCCGCTGGCGTTCGCGCTGTATGCCGCGCAAAGCATCGTGCTCTTCGTATCCGGTGCGTTCGTGCTCGGTCGGGCGCCGTTGCATGTGCTGGCAATCGGCTTCTTCGGCTCGATGCTGGTGGCGATGGTCACGCGGGTGACCCAGGGCCACTCCGGGCGCCCGCTGCAGATGGGTGCGGTGGCGTGGCTGTGTTTCGCGTTGTTGCAGATCGTGGTGTTGCTGCGGGTGCGCGCCGAGTTGGGCGGCGACATGGGTTTGTGGCTGGTGATCGCCGCGTTCGGCTGGTTGGCTGCGTTCGCGCCGTGGGTGCTGCGGTCGCTGTGGATTTTTCTGACCCCGCGCGTGGACGGCCGGCCCGGATAACGATGCTGGCCGCGGGGTATCCGCAGATCCTGTTGACGCACATTACTTGCGTGATCGCCTCCGGCGGCCTGTTTTTCAGCCGTGGCTGCCTGATGTTGGCCGGCTCGCCGCTGGCCAATCATGTGTTCATGCGCAGACCGTCGATCGTGATCGACACCGCCCTGCTGTTCGCCGCACTGATGCTGGTGACGATCATCCACGAGTATCCGTTCGTGCAGGCGTGGCTGACGGTGAAGGTCCTGCTACTGGTGGTCTATATCGTGCTGGGCGTGTTCGCCTTGCGGCCGCAGCCTCGCCGTGCGCGCGGCATGCTTCGTCGCCGCGCTGGCGGTGTTCCTGTTCATCGTCAGCGTTGCACGCTCGCATGCACCGTGGGGTGCGTTGGCCGTTTGGGTTGGCCGCGGCTGAGTCGGCGCGCTCCGTGGCGGCTTGATCTGTATCAGTGTGCCGAGCGGCAACCGATCCCACGCTGGCGACGGATCCAGACCGCCTGGCGGGCACCGTCATGGCCCACGTCGTCACCGAAAACTGCATCAACTGCAAATACACCGACTGCGTGGAAGTGTGTCCGGTGGATTGCTTTCATGCCGGCCCGAATTTTCTGTGATCGACCCGGATGGGTGCATCGGCTGCACGCTGTGTATCGCGGAGTGCCCGGTCGACGCGATTTTTCCGGAGCAGGACGTGCCGGCCGGCCAGGAAGGCTTTGTCGCCATCAACGCCGAACTCGCGCCGCTGTGGCCGGTGCTTGCGCGCAAGGTCCCGGCGCTGGAAGGCGCCGACCTGTGGGATGACATGCCGAACAAATTGTCGTTGCTCAAACGTTGATGCGCACCGCGACGCCGTGGATTGCCATCCATGGCCTGCGATGATTCCATGCTGGATTCATTTCGCCTTTGCGAACGCCACCGTCATGTCGAGCATACGGTTGGAGAAACCCCACTCGTTGTCGTACCACGAGCAGACTTTCACCAAGGTGCCACCCATCACCTTGGTCAGCGTGGCGTCGTAGATCGACGAGCGCGAATCGTGGTTGAAGTCCACCGACACCAGCGGTCCGGTATTCACGCCGATGATGCCCTTCAATTTGCCGTCGGCAGCGGCTTGCACAGCCGCGTCGATTTCGTCCTTGCTCGTTGCGCGCGCGGCGACGAAGGTGAGATCGACCAGCGACACGTTGATGGTCGGCACACGTATGGAAAAACCATCCAGCTTGCCGTTCAATTCCGGCAACACCAGCCCCACCGCAGCCGCCGCGCCGGTCTTGGTCGGGATCTGCGACATCGTCGCCGAACGCGCGCGGCGCAGATCCTTGTGGAACACGTCGGTCAGCACCTGATCGTTGGTGTAGGCATGCACCGTGGTCATCAACCCGTGCACGATGCCGATCTTCTCGTGCAGCACTTTCGCGAGCGGCGCCAGGCAATTGGTGGTGCACGAGGCGTTGGAGATCACCGTATCGGAACCCTTCAACGTATTCTCGTTGACGCCCATCACGAAGGTGCCGTCCACGTCCTTGTCGCCGGGCGCGGAGATGATCACCTTCTTCGCGCCGGCGGTGAGATGCGCGGACGCCTTGGCCTTGCTGGTGAACAAGCCCGTGCACTCCAGCACGATGTCGACCCCCAGTTCCTTCCACGGCAATTTCGACGGATCGCGCTCGGCGCACACCTTGACGTGATCGCCGTGGATCACCAGATCGCCGCCCTCCACGTGCACCTCGCGCGGGAACTTGCCGTGCGCGGTGTCGTAACGGGTCAGGTGCGCGTTGGTTTTGGCGTCGCCCAGATCGTTGATCGCGACGATCTTGATCGCGTCGGTGCGATCGGATTCGTACAGCGCGCGCAGGATGTTGCGGCCGATGCGGCCGTAACCGTTGATCGCGACCTTGATGG
>JBDTAJ010000004.1:0-5005 GCA_039924705.1 Rhodanobacteraceae bacterium | reverse complement strand
CAGTTCTCGCAACGGCATTACGCGGCAATGGTCGAACCGATGCAGCGTGCGCTGCAACTGGCGCCGGACAATGTCGCGGTGAACTACTGGACCGCCAACGAACTGGCGGCGATGGGCCGCACCCGCGCTTCCGAAGCGCGAATCGATGCGGCACTGACCAACGATCCGGCCAATATCCTGCTGCTGTTTTACAAGAGCATGACACGCTGGCGCCAAGGCGATCAGGCTGGCGCGCTGGCGTACATACATCGCGGCGGTGTGGCGGATTCCCCGTTCGGTGCGCTGATGCTGGAGTTCTATGACGCCGCGCACGTCGACATGACAGGTTCCGCCCGGCAGTTTGCCAACTCGACGAGCAAGATGGGTACGAAGATTTCTCCCGCGGATTTGCAGGCGATCTATCGTGGGACTTATGGCGATGGCGTACAGCGTCAGACTGCACTGAAAATCCTCAACGCGCATCTGGACGACGACTGGGCGCCGACGATGCTGTTGCAACTGGGCGAACCGGCGCGATCGTTCGATCTGTACGAGCGCGGTCACAGCGGTTTGTCGGACGCCTATCTCAACTGGCTATGGCAGCCTGAACCCTGGTCGCGCAAGGCACGCCAAGAGCCCGCGTTCCAGGGATTCGCGCAGCGCATCGGGCTGGTTGCCTATTGGAAACAATATGGCTGGCCGGATCTGTGCAAACCGGCGCCGGCGGCCGGATCGGACGCTTTCGTCTGCCAATGAGCGCCAAGCCTTCCTTCTTTTCCGAACTCAAACGCCGCAACGTGTTGCGCGCGGGCGTGTTGTATGTCGGTGCGGTGTGGGCGTTGGCGCAGGGGCTTGCGCAATTGCTGCCGCTGTTCGGCGATTACGAATGGATCGCGCGCTGGTTCGTGATCGCGGCGTGCGTCGGCTTTCCGTTCTGGATCGCGTTTGCATGGTTCTACGAGTTCACGCCGGATGGATTGAAACGCGAAAGCGAGATATCGCCTGACGATTCCGTCTCTCGTGCGACCGGACGCAAATTGGATAAAGCGATCATCGCGGTGCTGGCGCTCGCGGTGGTGTTGTTGTTGACCAACACTTTCGTTTGGCACAAGGGCGCGGGTTTGCAATCGACGGGCGTCGCCGATGTCGCCGTCGCGTTCGCCAAGATTCCGGCCAAATCCATCGCCGTGCTGCCGCTGACCAACGAAAGCGGCGATCCGCAGCAGGACTATTTTTCCGATGGCCTGTCGGAGGAATTGATTTCCGCGCTGGCGCAGGTTCGCGATCTCAAGGTGATCGGCCGCACTTCGTCGTTCCGGTTTCGCGGCAGCCAGCAGGACGATAGCGCGTCGATTGGCGCCAAGCTTGGCGTGGCGAGCCTGCTGGAAGGCACCGTTCGCAAGCAGGGCAACGAGGTGCGCATCGTCGCGTCATTGATCAAGGCATCGGACGGCAGCCAGTTATGGTCGCAGACCTACGACCGGCAACTGAAAGACGTGTTCGCGATGCAGAGCGACATCGCAACTTCGGTGGCGAACGCGCTGAAGGCATCCTTATTCGGGCAATCCATCGAGGCGACCGACAAGCCGCCGAGCGGCAATCTGGCCGCCTACGACGCGATGCTGCAAGGGCGTTACTACGCCGAGCGCCGCAACCGCGCCGATTTCGTCAAGGCGGTGAACTACTACCAGCAGGCGATCGCGCTCGATCCGGATTACGCGCTGGCCTATGCGCGGCTGGCGATTGCGCAGCAGTGGTTCAACGACTGGGAAGCGGACGCCGACGAACGCAAGCTCGCCAGTGCGCAGGCGCGCGCGAATGCGCGCAAGGCGGTGCAACTCGCGCCGCAGTCGGCGGTGGCGCTGGGCGCGCTGGGTGTCAATCAGGCTTGGTCGGACTTCGATTATCCGGCGGCGGATGCGACGTTGAAAGAAGCGGTGGCGCTGGATCCGTCCAACCCCGAAACGCTTTATCAACTGGCCGATGTCACCGCGTGTTTTGGCTGGCTCGACGAAGGCGTTACGATGATGCGCAAGGCATTGGCGATGGAACCTCTCAACGCCTCGTTCCATTTTTATGCCGGCCAATTCCTGCTTGCGCAGGGAAAGCTCGATGCGGCCGAAGCCGAGTTGAAGCATGCCATCGAACTGCAACCCACGGCGGAGGCTTTCCGCGCGTATCTGGCCATCGATTATCTCCAACGCGGCCAATACGATCAGGCAATGCTCACAGCCCAGGCCGAACCGCAAGCCGCCAATCGCCGCTGGGCGCTGAGCCTTATCTATTTTGCGCGCGGCGAAAAGGTACAGGGACAGGCGGAACTCGATGACATGATCCGTCTTGACACGGGTTACGGCCCGACGGACATCGCAACGGTCTACGCATTCCGGGGCGACGCCGATCTTGCGTTTATCTGGTTGGATCGCGCGCTGGAAACACGGGATCCTGGCGTGGCGTCTCTCTACGAGCAGCCTTATCTCGTTCCGAGACTGCGCGACGATCCGCGCCTTGCGGTGTTGCTGCGAAAGCTCGGCTTGCCGACGCCGGACGAAGTCGCTGCGCCGCGCACGTCGGCGGCAGGCGCGAGACAATAAGACATCGGTACCACTGGAGTTTTTCTATGCGCGATTGGGCCGTGTCGGTGAAGCAGGGGTTCGCGGAGTTTCGCCGCCGGCGCGTGTTTCGCGTGGCTGCCGTTTATCTGGTGACGAGTTGGATACTGATCCAGCTTGGCAGCGCGACATTCGAACCGATCGGCCTGCCGCCTTGGTCGATGCGGCTGCTGCTGGTGCTGCTCGCGCTGGGTTTTGTGCTCGCTTGTGTCCTGTCCTGGGCATACGACATCAGTCCGCGCGGCGTCGAGCGCACCGCATCATTGCTGAAATCCGAAGCCCCCCCTGCAAAGCAACCGGTACCCGCGCCCGAAGCATCGGTGGCAATCCTGCCGTTCGCCGACCTGAGCGAGGCCAAGGATCAGGATTACTTCTGCGACGGGCTGGCCGAGGAAATCCTCAATGCACTGGCTTCGATCCGGGGACTACGCGTGGCCTCGCGCACCTCGTCCTTCCGCTTTCGCGGCAGTGATGTCGATGCGCGCGAAATCGGGCGCGCGCTGAGCGTCGCGGCGATCATGGAAGGCAGCGTGCGCAAGGCGGGCGATCGCGTGCGTGTCACCGCGCAGCTGATCGATGCCGGCAATGGTTATCACCTGTGGTCCGAGAACTTCGACCGCGGGCTGGAGGACATATTCGCCATCCAGGAAGAAATCGCTCGCAGCGTAGTGCGCGCGTTGCGCGTATCGCTGAAGGGCGTCGCGGGAATCGACATGGGCCGCAATGCGCCGCGCGACATGCGCGCCTACGAGCTTTATCTGCGCGGCCGGCAGATCCAGTCCGTGAAGAGCAGCGACAACTGGACCAAAGCGCCCGAGATGTTCCGACGTGCGATCGCACTGGACCCTGATTACGCGCAGGCCCACGCCGGGCTGGCCGATTCGCTGGCCCAGCTTCTGATCTGGAGGATCATCGAGCCGACAGACGTGTTGGAAGAGGCGCTCGCCGCTGCGAAACGCGCGCTCGAGCTGGCGCCGCAGCTTGCGGAAGCGCACGTGGCGCACGCCAATACGCTGTCCTTGGCAGGGGACGATCGAGACGCGGTCGCGGCGTTCGAGCGGGCGGTCGAACTGAATCCGGAACTTTACGAGGCCCACTATTATTTCGGGCGGCATTGCTATGCGCGTGGTCAGCACGCGAGAGCGATCGAGGAGTTCGAAGCCGCGCACCGGGTGCGCTCCGACGAGTTCCAGGCCATCTCGCTGGCTTCCAACGCCGCCGATTCATTGGGCGACAAGGCGCGCGGCGACGCGCTGGTGCGGCTTGCGTTGCCCTCGGCGCTGGCCGAAATCGCAGCCGACCCGGAGAACGGACGCGCGCTGTACCTTGCCGCCGGCATGCAGGTGCGGCTGGGCGACATCGAGGGCGGCCGCCGCAGCATCGAGACGGCGCTGCGTCTGCAGCCGGATGATTTCGGCACACTCTACAACGCCGCATGCACTTACACCCACATGGGCGAGAACGAACGCGCGCTCGATCTGCTCGAGCGCGCAATCGCAACGGGTGGCGGATTCCGCGACTGGCTGGAGCACGACAGCGATCTCGACAGCTTGCGTGCAATGCCGCGCTTCCAGGAAATTCTGGCGCGCCTCGACAGTCAGAAATCCCAGGCATCCTGATGTTCGACACCACGCCTATTCTTGATTGTGCGGGTCGTTCGCTGAAACTGGATCGACCGCGCATCGCGAGCATTTTGAATCTCACCGATGATTCGTTTTCCGGCGATGGTTTGAGTGACGACGTGGGCGCGGCGGTCGCGCGTGGTGTGGCGATGGTGGAGCAGGGCGCCGATCTGCTGGATGTCGGGGGCGAATCGACACGGCCGGGCGCGGACGAGATTTCGGTCGAGGAGGAAATCGCGCGCGTGGTGCCGGTGATCGAAGCGCTGGTGCGCGCGGTCGAGGTGCCGATCAGCATCGATACCTCGAAACCCTCTGTGATGCGCGCCGCTGTCGCCGCCGGTGCAGGATTCATCAACGACGTGTGCGCGCTGCGCCGCGAGGGCGCGCTGGAAGCTGCCGCGGAATTGAATGTGCCGGTGTGCGTGATGCATATGCGCGGCGAGCCGCGCACGATGCAGGACGATCCGCAGTACGATGATGTCGTGGGCGAAGTGCATCGGTTCCTCGCCGAGCGCCTGTTCGCCTGCGAGATGGCCGGCATCGACAAGTGCCGCGTGCTGGTCGATCCAGGTTTCGGTTTTGGCAAGACGCTGCAACATAACCTGGAATTGCTGCGCGGGCTTGAGCGCTTTCGCGAGCTTGGCGCGGGTTGCATGGTCGGGCTGTCGCGCAAGGCCATGATCGGCACGTTGACGGACCGTCAGGCCCACGCCGAGCGCGCCGTCGGTTCCGCTGCCGCCGCGCTGATCGCCGTGCAGCGCGGTGCGGCGATCGTGCGCGTGCACGATGTCG
>JBDTAJ010000003.1:0-4794 GCA_039924705.1 Rhodanobacteraceae bacterium | reverse complement strand
CGCCAAGCAACTGATGTGCATCAAGGTGCTGGGCGGCTCGCATCGCCGCTACGCCAGCATCGGCGATGTCATCAAGGTCAGCGTGCGCGACGCGATCCCGCGCGGCAAGGTCAAGAAGGGCGAGGTCTACAACGCGGTGGTGGTGCGCACCGCCAAGGGCGTGCGCCGCGCAGACGGTTCGCTGATCCGTTTCGACGGCAACGCGGCCGTGCTGCTCAACAATAAGCTCGAGCCGATCGGCACCCGCATCTTCGGGCCGGTGACGCGCGAGCTGCGCAGCGAACGTTTCATGAAGATCGTTTCGCTGGCGCCTGAAGTACTTTGAGGATTTAGCCATGAATCGCATTCGCAAAGGTGATCAGGTACTCGTGACCACCGGGAAGAACAAGGGCCAGCGCGGCGAGGTCACCCGCATCGCGGGCGATCGCGTGTTCGTGCAGAATATCAACATGGTCAAGCGTCACACCAAGCCCAACCCGCAGATCAACCAGCCGGGCGGCATCGTGGAGCGCGAGGCCTCGATCCACCTTTCCAACGTCATGTTGTTCAACTCCGCCACGGGCAAGGGTGAACGCGTGGGCCGCAAGACGCTCGGCGACGGGCGCAAGGTTCGCGTGTTCCGTGCTTCTGGCGAAGTGGTTGACGCGTGAGGACTGAGACCATGACGACTCGCCTTGAAAAAATCTATTCCGAAGAGGTGGTGCCGAAGCTGATGCAGCGCTTTGGCTACGCCAACGTGATGCAGGTGCCGCGGATCAACAAGGTCACGCTCAACATGGGTGTGGGTGAGGCCGCGGCCAACAAGAAGGTGCTGGAGAACGCGGTTGCCGACATGGCCAAGATCGCCGGCCAGAAAGCGGTGATCACCAAGGCGCGCGTGTCGGTCGCCTCGTTCAAGATCCGCGATGGCTGGCCGATCGGCTGCAAGGTGACGCTCCGCCGCAAGCGCATGTACGAGTTCCTCGACCGGCTGATCAACATCTCGCTGCCGCGCGTACGCGATTTTCGCGGCGTGTCGGGACGTTCGTTTGACGGCCGCGGCAACTACAACATGGGCGTCAAGGAACAGATCATCTTCCCCGAGATCGATTTCGATCAGGTCGACGCGATGCGCGGCATGGATATTTCCATCGCCACCACTGCAAAGACAGACGAGGAAGCCAAAGCGCTGCTGGAAGCGTTTCGCTTCCCGTTTAGAAACTGAGGCAAGGTAATCATGGCAAAAAAATCGATGGTCAACCGCGATATCAAGCGGATGAAACTGGTCAAGAAGTACGCCGCAAAGCGGGCCGAGCTGAAGAAGATCGTGCTCAGCGCGACCGCGACCTATGATGAGAAAATGGAAGCGCAGACCAAGTTGCAGAAGCTGCCGCGCGACGCCAGCCCTTCACGGGTGCGTACGCGCTGCGCGCTGACAGGCACCCCGCACGCGGTCAATGCCAGGTTCGGCCTGGGCCGCATGAAACTGCGCGAGGCGACCATGCGCGGCGACGTGCCGGGTCTGCGCAAGGCGAGTTGGTAAAGAACTCCGGATATCGATGCTGTTCAAGAAGGCAATCAAAGCATGAGCATGACTGATCCCATCGCCGATATGTTTACCCGCATCCACAATGCCCAAGCCATGGGCAAGCAGACGGTGAGCATGCCGGCATCGAATGTGAAACTGGCGCTGGCCGAATTGTTGAAGTCGGAAGGCTACGTGCTGGACGCGCGCAAGTCGGAAGCCGACAACAAGGCGCAGCTCGAAATCAAGCTGAAGTATTTCGACGGGAAACCGGCGATCGAGCGCATCGAGCGCGTCAGCCGTTCCGGCCTGCGCGTGTATCGCGGCAAAGACGATCTGCCGCGCGTGATGGGCGGCCTCGGTATTTCGATCGTGTCCACTTCATCGGGCCTGATGACCGACGCGCAAGCGCGCGCCAAGGGTTTGGGCGGTGAAGTGATCGGCCGGGTCGCATAAGGAACCTCTGACATGTCAAGAGTCGCCAAACAACCCATCACGCTGCCGAAAGGCGTGGATTGCCAGATCGGCAACGACGCGATCACCGTCAAGGGCCCGAAGGGCACGCTCAAGATGCCGATGGTCGCCGGCGTCAAGGTCGCGCTCGACAACGGCACGCTGACCTGCGCCAGCAACGAAGGCGCGGCCGACAAGTTCGCCGGCACCGCACGCGCGCTGCTGGCAAACATCGTCAAGGGCGTGACGGAAGGTTACGAGCGCAAGCTGGAGCTGGTCGGCGTCGGTTATCGCGCCGCCGTGCAGGGCAAGAATCTGAACCTGTCGCTCGGCTTCTCACATCCGGTGGTGTTCGCAGCACCGGAAGGTGTGACCATCGAAACGCCTACCCAGACCGAAATCCTGATCAAGGGCGCCGACAAGCAGCGCGTCGGCGAAACCGCCGCCAAGATCCGCGCGTTCCGTCCGCCCGAACCCTACAAGGGCAAGGGCGTGCGCTACGCCGGCGAACGCATCACGCTAAAGGAAGCCAAGAAGGCTTGAGGAATCACTGCAAAGCTACTGCGCTCGGCATCTCGATCGCCGGCGGTGCTCGGAATCCTCATGTATTGAAATATACACAACGGTTCCTGCGCTCCGGCGGCAATCAACCTGCCATTGCTCGCAACGCTTTGCAGAGATTCCTTACAACATTCCGATCCGCTTTCTGAGAGCAAGTTTATGGAAAAGAAAATCGCCCGTCTGCGCCGCGCCAAGTCCACGCGCATGCATATCCGCAAACTCGCCGTGCCGCGCCTCACCGTGCATCGCAGCGGCCAGCACCTCTACGCGCAGGTGATCGACCCACAGCACAAGGTTCTGGCGGCGGCATCGACCGTGCAGAAGTCTTTGCGCGAAGGATTGAAGGCGACCAAGAACAAGGATGCCGCCGCCGCGGTCGGCAGGGCGGTTGCCGAGAAAGCACGCGCCGCCGGCGTGGAAGCGGTCGCGTTCGATCGTTCCGGTTATCGCTATCACGGCCGCATCAAGGCGCTGGCTGATGCGGCGCGCGAGGCGGGTTTGAAGTTCTGATTCAACCATTTTGAAGTTTTGATTCAACCACAACAACTCCAAGCGGCTTGATGCCGTAAGCAACCGCCGGCATCTCGCTGGCTATAGGTGAAACACAATGTCGAGTCACGATCGCGAAAATTCAGATGGCATGCTGGAGAAGCTGATCGCCGTCAACCGCGTGGCCAAGACGGTCAAGGGCGGGCGGCAGATGAGCTTCACCGCGCTGACCGTGGTTGGCGACGGAGACGGCAGGGTCGGCTTCGGTTATGGCAAGGCGCGCGAAGTGCCGGTCGCCATTTCCAAGGCGATGGAGCGCGCGCGCCGCAACATGGTCAAGATCGGGTTGAACAACGGCACGTTGTGGTATGCGGTCAAGGCCAACCACGGCGCCGCGCGCGTGTACATGCAGCCGGCATCGGAAGGCACCGGCGTGATCGCCGGCGGCGCGATGCGCGCCGTGCTGGAAGTGGTCGGCGTCAAGAATGTGCTGGCGAAAGCCGTCGGTTCGCGCAACCCGATCAACCTGGTGCGCGCGACGATCAAGGGCTTGCAGGCGATTTCGTCGCCGCAGCACATCGCCGCCAAGCGCGGCAAGACCGTCGAAGAGGTGACCGGCCATGGTTAAGAAAAAATCCGAAAGCCCCGGCACCGTCAAAGTGCGTCTGGTCGGCGGTCTGCGCGGCGTGCAGGGCCGTCATCGGCTGAGCGTGAAAGCGCTCGGCTTGAATCGGACCAACGATGTGCGCGAACTGAAGGACAGCCCGCAAGTGCGCGGCCTGATCCACAAGGTCAATTACCTCGTCCGCGTTGAGGACTGATTTTTTGATACGCCGAGTCCGACACATATCCGGACTCGGCTTCGCCGAATCAAGCAAAGAACGCTTGATTCGCGTGCGGTGCCTCCCTGCACCGCTATCGTGAAGTTTGAGGACAAGATGATGCGCATGAATACATTGAAACCCGCCAAAGGCGCGCGTACCGAACGCCGCCGCGTTGGCCGCGGCATCGGTTCCGGCCTCGGCAAGACCGCCGGTCGCGGCCACAAGGGTCAGCACGCCCGCGCCGGCCAGGGCCGCGTCAAGATCGGCTTCGAAGGCGGCCAGATGCCGCTGCAACGTCGTCTGCCCAAGGTCGGCTTTCGCTCCAAGAAATCACACGAGTCGCAGCAGATATTTCTGTATCAACTTGCGGCGCTGAAAGGCGATCAAATTGATCTCGCCGCGCTGCGCGAAGCGGGTCTCGTCGACAAACGCGCCAAGCGCGTCAAGATCGTCAAGAAGGGCGAGATCGGTCGCGCGGTGAAACTGTCGGGCATGCTGGCAACGGCTGGCGCCAAGGCGGCGATCGAAGCCGCCGGCGGCAGCGTCGAATAACTCACGGATATCAGAAATCCATAGTGGCCGCTCCCCAGTCCAATAATCCGCTCGCCGCGCTCGGCAAGCTCACCGAGCTGCGCCAGCGCCTGCTGTTCGTGGTCGGCGCGCTCGTCGTGTTCCGGCTGGGCTCGTTCATCCCGGTGCCGGGCGTCAATCCGGAAGCGATGACGCGAGCGATAGAACAGGGTGGCGGCCTGCTCAACTTGTTCAACATGTTCTCGGGCGGCGCGTTACAGCGTTTCTCGTTGTTCGCGCTGGGTGTGATCCCGTACATCTCGGCATCGATCGTGGTGCAGATGATGGGTTCGGTGGTGCCGGCGTGGCAGCAGTTGCGCAAGGAAGGCCAGGCCGGACAGCGCATCCTGACCAAATATACGCGTTGGGGCACGGTGGGTCTTGCCGCGTTTC
>JBDTAJ010000002.1:0-3717 GCA_039924705.1 Rhodanobacteraceae bacterium | reverse complement strand
TACAGCGGCCGGAACAATCGCATCAAGAAGCCTTTTCGCGCAAGAGCGGTTTGAAAACGTAGCGAGCGAAGGTAGGTTGCGCGCCACCGGAGCGGAGGAACCGGAGTGTATATGTCAATACATGAGGATTCCGAGCACCGCAGACGTGCGAGATGCCAAGCGCAGTAGTTTTCAAGCCGCGCTCACGACAGGCCGCCCAGCAACGGCACAAAACTAACCGCTTCCAGTTCATCGCTGATCCACGCATCGCCATCACGGCGCAAACGGGTGAGTTTCTGCTTGCCGGCAGGCCCGAGCGGCGCGACCAGCACGCCGTTCGGCGTCAATTGATCGCGCAGCGCCCGCGGGATCGACTCGCCCGCCGCCGTCAGCACGATCGCATTGAACGGCGCTTCGTCTTTCCAGCCGATGTTGCCGTCGTCGTGGCGCGTGCGGATGTTTTCCAGTTTCATGTTGCGGAAACGCCGCCTTGCCTGGCGCAGCAATTCCTCGAGGCGTTCGACGGTGTATACCTGATCGGCTAGCGCGGCCAGCACGGCGGCCTGATAACCCGAACCCGTGCCGATCTCCAGCACGCGCTTCGGCACTTCGCGCTCGATCAGCAACTCGGTCATGCGCGCCACCACCCACGGTTGCGAGATCGTCTGGCCCAAACCGATCGGCAACGCGACATCTTCATACGCGCGGCTGCTGAGCGCCTCGTCGATGAAAAGATGCCGCGGCGTGGTGCGGATCACGTCGAGCACGCGCGGATCCGCGATGCCTTCCTCGCGCAAGCGCGCGATCAGGCGATCGCGTGCGCGCTGCGAGGTCATGCCGCTGCCGTGCGGCGCGGACGCCGCGCTGCCGAAAAGGCTCATGCTGCGCATTCCTGTTCCAGCGCGGTCGACAGCGCGCTGACCCAGCTCGACACCTTATCCAGCGCCTGGAATCGGGTGAGATCGACGTGGATCGGCGTCACCGACACGTAACCGCGCCGCACCGCATCAAAGTCGGTGCCGGGGCCGTCGTCCTCGGCTTTGCCCGCGGGACCGATCCAATACATCATCCGCCCGCGCGGATCGGGTTGCGCGACGCAGGGTTCGGAACGGTGCCGCCGCCCAAGGCGCGTCACTTCGAAACCTTGCAACTCGTGCCACGGGCGATCCGGTACGTTGACATTCAAGATGGTGTCGGCCGGCAGTGGATCGACCAGCAGACGCTTGGTCAGCAGCAGCACCGCGCGCGCTGCGGAATCGAAATTTTTTGCATCGTGATCGATCGACACCAGCGAGATCGCGATCGCGGGCAATCCCAGAAAACGCCCCTCCATCGCCGCCGATACCGTGCCCGAATAAATCACGTCGTCGCCGAGATTGGCCGAGTTGTTGATGCCGGACACCACGATGTCGGGTTCGTGATCGAGCAAGCCCGCCAGCGCAAGATGCACGCAATCGGTCGGCGTGCCGCCAACGCGGTAGCGGCGCTCGCCGAGTTTGGTCACGCGCAGTGGCGCATTCAACGTCAACGAATTGCTGGCACCGGAGCGGTCGCGATCCGGCGCGACCACGGTCACCTCGCCGAGTTCGGCCAGGTGCGCCGCCAGCACCTTGATGCCGGGCGCTTCCACGCCATCGTCGTTGCTGACCAGAACGCGCATCGGATTCTCGTTTGGATCAATGATGGGTCGGCGCGTCGCGCCGCCGGCAATAAGCAAAGTTTAGCGGATTCCACGGTTCGACACGCCAAACTGTGTCGACGGTGGCATGCTTGGACGCATGAAGCTCGAACCGAAACACAAATCGACAAAAGTCAGCGCGGACGATGCACGGCTTTTCCGCGAAGCGATCGGAGCGATCCGTCCGCTGGCCGAAGCGCCCACGCCCGAGCGTCAAGCGCCGCCCGTGCCGCACCCGGCGATGTTCGAGCGCGACGAGGCGGCGGTGCGCTATGAACTGCTCAACTCACCGACCGATCCGGCCGCACTCGAAGTCGGCGATGAATTGCTGTACCTGCGCGATGGCCATTCGCCCCTGCTGCTGAAGCGCCTGCGCCGCGGCACTTCAGCGTGCAAGACGAAATCGATCTGCATCAGATGGACGAGAAAACCGCACATGCGGTGCTCGACGATTTTCTCGCTGAGGGCAAACGCCGCGGGCTGGCGTGTCTGCGCATCGTGCATGGCAAAGGACTCCGCTCCGGCGCGGCCGGCCCGGTATTGAAACGCATGGTCGATCGTGTGCTGCGCCGTCGCGACGATGTGCTTGCGTTCGCCTCCGCGCGACCCGCGCAAGGCGGCACCGGCGCGACGGTGGTGGTGTTGCGCAAAACGCGACATGGGCGCTAGACCGATTCCAGCAGCACCACCGCAAAAACCGCAATGCCCTCGCCGCGACCGGTGCAGCCGAGACCCTCGCTAGTAGTAGCCTTGATGCCGATCGCCTCTATCTCGCATTGCAATGCGGATGCGAGCTTCTCACGCATCGCTTCGATATGCGGCGCGAGCGTGGGTTGTTCGCAAACGATGGTGATGTCGGCGTTACCTAGCGTGTAGCCGCGTTCGTGGATAAGCGCCGCGCAACGTCGCAACAGATCGAGGCTGTTAGCGTTTTTCCAGCGCGGATCGCTATCCGGAAAATGCTTGCCGATGTCGCCCAGCGCCAGCGCGCCCAGCAGCGCATCGCACAGCGCGTGGATCGCCGCGTCACCGTCGGAATGCGCGATCAACTCGTGGGTGTGCGGAATGCGCACGCCGCCCAGCATCACATGATTGCCGGGGCCGAAAGCGTGCACGTCGAAGCCGTGACCGATCCGCATCATGGTTGCCACCTCATAGCGTGCGCTCCAGCAGAAACTCCGCTAGCGCGAGATCCGCCGGCGTCGTCACCTTGAGATTGTCCTCGGCGCCTTCGACCAGCAGAGGGTAGTGACCGCTACGCTCCATCGCCATCGCCTCGTCGGTGACGGCAACGCCTTCGTTGCGCGCGCGTTCCAGCGCGATCGTGAGTTCGCCGCGACGGAACAATTGCGGCGTGAATGCGCGCCAGCGCGCATCGCGCGCTTCGGTGCCGATGCTGCGACCGTTCCCGTCGGCGCGTTTCAGCGTGTCGCGCAGCGGCGCACCCAGCAGCGCGCCGCCGGCCTCGATACCGACCGTGATCAATCTGCCGAGATCCTCATAACGCAGGCACGGTCGCGCGGCGTCATGCACCAGCACGCATTGCGCGTCGTCGACTTCGCCGGGCAACGCGCGCAGACCCGCCAGCACCGAATCGACGCGCTCGGAACCGCCGACCGCGGTGCGCACCGATTTGCCCGCGATAGTCTGCACGCCCGGCCACCACGCATCCTGCGCGGCCAGCACCACCATCAAGCCCGCGATGCGAGGATGCGCGGCGAGTCGTTCCAAGGTGTGCAGGATCAGCGGACGTCCCGCCAATGGCAGGTACTGTTTCGGTATCGCGCCACCGAAGCGCGCGCCGCGCCCGGCGGCCGGCACCACGCACCACAACGATGGCGGTTCAGTGGCCATCGGCGGAATCCTGCGCCGGTTGCGTTGTCGTGGACGACGGCGCCGGGCCGACCACTTGATAGAAAACCTCGCCGGGTTTGATCAATCCGAGTTCGGATCGCGCGCGCGCCTCGATCGCTTGCTGGCCGTGTTTCAGATCCTGCACCTCGGCCGACAGCGCCTGATTGCGTTGTTGTAGTTTCGCGTTCTCCGCATCCTGCGCAGCA
>JBDTAJ010000001.1:0-6759 GCA_039924705.1 Rhodanobacteraceae bacterium | reverse complement strand
GCGGCCAGCGACAGGGTCAGCGCCAGCATCGAGGAACGGATCCGCATGACATCTCTCCTCCGTGGTGACCGGCGCATCTGCCGGCAGATGCAACTCTACGCCTTATCCCGCAATAAATGCTGAGCAGCCGCCAACGGGCTATGCCGCGGCGCGCGCGGAATTACTGGTCGGGTTCGATTGCTGGCGCGGGCCTTTCAGCAAGGCCTGGCGGACATGCTCGATCAGCAAATCGACCTCGGCATCGTCGATTGCGAAGTGCGGGGTAAAGCGCAGCGAGTTGACACCGCCGTGGATCACGTTGACGCCGCGCTCGCGCATGTATTCCTCGGTCGATCCCGCGCCAAAGCATTTGTATTGCGGCGCCAGTTCGCAGGAAAACAGCAGCCCCGTGCCTTGCACCTTGGTGATGAGGCCCGCCAGTTCGTCCTTCAATGCGTTTAATTTCTTGAGGAGTTCCTCGCCGCGTGCGCGGATATTGGCGCGCAGTTGCGGCGTCAATTGCTCCAGCACTGCGCAGGCGATGTCTAGACCACGCGGATTGGCGGTCATGGTATTACCGTAGATACCCTTGCGATAAAGACCCGTGGCGCGCTCGTTGACCGCCAGCACCGACAGAGGGAACTGCCCGGCGTTGAGCGCTTTGGAATAGGTTTCCATATCCGGCGCCGGCAGCTTCTCGAAGCCGGGATAGTCGACGATCGACAGCACGCCGTGCGCGCGCAGGCCAGCCTGAATCGAATCGATCAGCAGCAACGAGCCGTGCGCTTGCGTCAATTCACGCGCCGCGGCGTAGAACTCCGGCGTCACGGCGCGGCCCGGATCGCCTTCGCCCATCACCGGTTCCAGGAACATCGCTTCGTAAAACCAGCCGTGGGTCTCGGCATCGGTGAAGGCACGGCGCAGCGCGCCGACGTCGTAGGGTTCGATAGTGATCAGCGAATGCTCGTCGCGGAAGCTGGCAAGATTCTTCTCGTAGGCCTTGCGCGAGGAATCCGAATAGATCGCCGGTCGCTCGGTGCGGCCGTGGAAGGCGCCTTTCATCGCGAGCCGCTTGATCTTGCGGCAGGCGTAACGGCCGCCCGGATCGGTCATGGTCTTGGCATTGACGTCGACGATGCGGCAGGCCAGCGAGACCGCTTCCGAACCTGAGTTGAGACACATGAAACGCGCGAACGGATGTGCGCCGCGTGTGTGCCCGATCTCGCGTTGCAGCGCCAGGGTGAACGCATGTTGCACCACGTTCGGCGTCATCACGTTGGCCATCACCTGCGGCCGCGACAAGGCCTCGCGCACCGCCGGCGGATTGTGGCCGAAGCCCAACATGCCGTAACCGCCGCAGTCGTACAGCACCGCACCCTTGGTGGTCACGAGCCACGGTCCGCGCGCAGCCAGCGCCACGAACGGGGTGACCGCATCGTCGGCATAGAAATTGACGAAACCCGACTGCGCGCATTCGATCTGCGCGTCCTCGTCCAGCCCAAGAAAATCAGGCATGCGCTCGCGTAGATGTGTGAACGCTTCGCGCGCGTCGGCCATCGCGTCGATCAAGGGTTCACTCGATGCGGCGAAACGCGCGATCGTCGCGTCGTCAAGCCCGCGCGTGCGCACGGCCCCCGCGTTGGCGCGCAATTCGGCCAACGTTGCGATCGGATTCATGGTGGTCTCCCAAGCTCGCGCTCAGCGCGTAAGTGATTCAAGAACAAAGAAAACGTCCGCGGATTTTAACATGCCGCCGGCGGCGCCGTAACCCCCGATGCGGGCATGACGCCTGTCAGCCGCGATGGCTGACGGCGGCGACTGCTTTATTGGTATCCGCACGAGGAACATGTGTTGCAGAGAGGACAAACCCATGAACGGTGTGACCTACCCGGTGGCGCAACTCAAAGGTGCGGTGAAGCATTACGGCGCGGTCGCCGCGCTGGATGGCGTCGACCTTCAAGTGCGCCCCGGCGAGTTGCTTGCGCTGCTCGGCCCCAATGGTGCGGGCAAGACCACTGCGATCTCGCTGCTGCTGGGCTTGATTAGGCCCGACGCCGGCATGGTCGAATTGTTCGGCCTCGATCCGCAACGGCTCGCCGCGCGCCGTCGCATCGGCGTGATGCTGCAGGATGCAGCCTTGCAGGCCATGCTGCGCGTGGATGAGCTGATTCGTCTCACTTCGAGCTATTACCCGTGCCCGCGCGAGTTGGGCGAGGTCGCGCTGCTGTCCGGCGTCGAGGAGTTGCTATCGCGCCGTTACGGCAAACTGTCAGGCGGCCAGAAGCGGCGCGTGCAATTTGCGCTGGCGATCTGCGGCGATCCGCGAATCCTGTTCCTCGACGAGCCCACCGTCGGTCTCGATCACGAAGCGCGAGGCGCGATGTGGAAAACCCTGCGCGCGTTGATCGCACACGGCTGTGCGATCGTGCTGACCACGCATTATCTGGAGGAAGCCGAGGCGCTGGCCGATCGCGTGGTCGTGCTCAATCACGGCAAGGTCGTGGCCGAAGGCAGCGTGGAGGCGATCCGCGCCCACGTCGCGCAGCGACGCATCCGCTGCGTCAGCGCGCTGCCGATCGAAACGCTGCGCGCGTGGGCGCAGATCGAGCGCGTGATGCGCGAAGGCGAGCGCCTGACAATTGTCACGACTGAAGCCGAAGCGGTGCTGCGCAGATTGCTCGCCGCCGATCCTGACCTGCGCGAACTGGAAGTGCAGCGCGCAGGACTGGCCGAGGCATTCGTCGAAATCACCCGCAACGAAACAGTCGAAAAGGAGGCAGCGTGATGGACCGCATCGTGTTCTGGTTGCCTTTCATTGCCGTCGTGCTGCACGTTGTCGAAGAGTTCGTCTGGCCCGGTGGTTTCCTTGCTTGGCATCGAAGCTATCGGCCGTCACTAGCCGCCAGCATTACCCCGCGCTTCGCGCTGATCGGAAATACCGTATTGCTGGGTGCCGCCTTCGTGTTGGGTTGGTATGGTCCGGATGCTTCGCGCGATCTATCGCTTTGGTTGGTTCTTGCGGCATTGCTCGCGGGCAACGCCGTGTTTCATCTTGTTGGGTTGTTGAGGATGCGACGCTATTCGCCGGGTGTCGTGACCGGAGTTTTGCTGTATGTGCCACTGTGCATATGGGGCTACGCGCATTTCATAGACAATGGCGAGGCGACGTGGCGATTTGCCCTGAGCTCGTTTGCTGTCGGCGTTTCCTACCAGTTTGTGTCAATGGTGTTGCACCGGACGAGGATCGCATAATGTCAACGATGATCGCTTTGCAGAATGACTCCGGCGGAACGATGCCTGCGTCGCGCGTCGCGCGTTCCTGGCTGCTGGAAACCCAGTACGAATTCCTGCGCCTACTGCGCACGCCGCAGTTCGCGCTGCCGACGATTCTGTTTCCGTCGATGTTCTATCTGCTGTTCGGCGTGCTGTTGAACCATCCCGGGCACGGATTCGATCCCGCCGCTTACATGCTTGCCGGTTACAGCGCGTTCGGCGTGATGGCGCCGGGGCTGTTCGGTTTCGGCGTGGTGGTGGCGATCGAACGCGAGCAGGGGCTGCTGGTGTTCAAACGCGCGCTGCCGATGCCGCCGGGCGCGTATCTGGCGGCCAAAATGCTGATGGCGATGCTGTTTGCCGCGATCGTCACGCTGTTGCTGATGGCGCTCGCGGCGATCCTCGGCCACGTGCGGATGCCGGCGGGTGAATGGGTGGCGTTGTTGGCGACGTGCGTGCTGGGCGTGCTGCCGTTCTGCGCGATCGGCCTGTTCGTCGGCACGCTGGTCGGCGGCCAAGGCGCGCCGGCGGTAGTGAACCTGATTTATCTGTCGATGGCGTTTCTGTCGGGCTTGTGGGTGCCATTGTTCCTCCTGCCGAAATTCCTGCAGCAGATCGCGCCTCTCTGGCCGGCGTATCATCTTGGCCAGGTCGCGTTCGCCGTCACCGGCCAGCGCACCGCAGGCAGCTTCAGCGCGCACATCGGCGCGCTGGCGGCGTACACGGTCGTGTTTTTCCTGCTGGCGCAGCGGCGGTTGAAGCGCACGGGCTAGCGACCCTTGAAGGATGGTCACATGTCGAACCAACCGATCGAGACGCTGAGAAAGCTGTTTGTGCCGGCGGCGGATTCGCTGATGTGCAAGCAGGGAAGGCGCGGCAAACCGCGCTGGTTCATGGTTTGCAACCTGCTGTGGCTGATGTGGGTGCTCGGCGACATGTTGTACGGCCAGCATCTCGATCGCTGGTTCGTGCCGGTCACAGGCGTAACGGTCGCACTGTTCCTGTTGTTATATGGGTTGGCGTATTTGCGTCCGATGCGCGAACTGCTGGCGTACTCGTTGGCGATAGGCCTGCTCGGTTGTCTGAGCATGCCCGTCAATCACAGCGGCGGTGGCGCCTACATCATTTACGCGTGTGCGTTTTTTGCATTCCAGGGCACGCCGCGCCGCGCCATCGCAATGATCGTCGGCTTGAGTTTGATCTTCATGCTGGAAGCCTTTGCGCTACACTGGCCTTGGCAGATCGTTTTGATGATGACCTTGATCTGCTTCGCGGTGGGCGGCGGCAATATTGCCTACTGGGTGAATTCCCAGAAGGATGCGGAACTGCGGCTGTCGCACGACGAGGTGCGACGGCTTGCGGCGACCGCCGAACGCGAACGCATCGGCCGCGACCTGCACGATCTGCTCGGACACACGCTGTCGCTGATCACCTTGAAACTCGAATTGTCGCGTAAGTTGTTCGATCACGATCTCGAAGCCGCGCGCCGTGAAATCATCGAGGCTGAAAGCGTCGCCCGGCATGCATTGAGCGAAGTGCGCTCGGCGGTCACAGGCATCCGCGCTACCGATCTGGCCGCGGAGTTTGCTTCGGCGCGGTTGTTGCTGGAATCCTCCGGTGTGCGGCTGGATTACCAGTTGTCATCGCTGGAACTTCCCGCCGAAGTCGAACGCGATCTGGCGCTGGTCGTGCGTGAGGCGGCGACCAATATCGCCCGTCACGCGCGCGCTTCTGTCGCGTGCATCGAATTGGCGCGCGCAGGCGATCATGTCGTCATGCGCGTCGCCGATAACGGCCGCGGCGGCATTGGCGCGGACGGCAATGGGCTGACCGGGATGCGCGAGCGTGTGCGTGCGTTGGGCGGTGATCTGAAAATCGAATCGCCGTTGCGCTGCGGCACCGCGTTGTGCGTACGCATTCCGATGCCAACGCGGATAACCGCCAAACTCGAAACGACAGAGATCGGGCCGGCACTGTCATCGTCGCGAATCGCGCCGGCCCTCGCCGGTGGGAGCTGCACATGATCCGCGTGCTGTTGGCCGAGGATCAGGCGATGGTGCGCGGCGCATTGTCCGCGCTGCTGGCGCTGGAACCCGATATCGAGGTGCAGGGCAGCGCCGCCGACGGTGAAGCCGCGTGGCGCGACGTGCAGCGTCTGAAACCCGACTTGCTGATCTCCGATATTGAGATGCCGGGTTTGACCGGGTTGGAGCTGGCGCAACGCATCCAGCGTCAAGGACTGCCCATCAAGGTGATCATCGTGACGACCTTCGCGCGCTCGGGTTATCTGCGCCGGGCGCTGGAGGCGGGCGTGTCTGGGTATCTCTTGAAGGACGCGCCGGCTGAGCAACTCGCCGAGGCGCTGCGCACCGTGCATCGCGGCGGACGCGCGATCGATCCGCAACTTGCATTGGAGGCGTGGTCGGAAGCCGATCCCCTGAACGATCGCGAGCGCCATGTGTTGCGCCTTGCCGGCGAAGGACAATCGGCCGGCGAGATCGCAACGAAACTCAACCTCTCCCACGGCACCGTGCGCAATTATCTGTCGGAAGCGATCGGCAAGTTGGGTGTCGGCAACCGGATCGAGGCGTATCGACTGGCGCGGCAGAAGGGATGGTTATAGCCAAGCGTATGCCGATCTAGGTGAGACAGGAAGCCGAACGGCAACGCACCAGAATGGTTGCTTGCACGAGTTGCCAACTAAGACACAGCGCATCGCGCATCTGCTAGCCAGCTCCTACAATGCTCGCTCGCTACTTGCCACTCAGTCCTGCTTGAAAAAATCAGATTTCCATTACGACCTGCCGCCCGAACTGATCGCGCAGACGCCGTTGGCCGAGCGCAGCGCCAGCCGCCTGCTGGTACTCGATGCGGCGACGCGCGCGTGGCGCGATCGCCATTTCCGCGAATTGCCATCGCTGCTGCATGCGGGCGATCTGCTGGTGTTCAACGACACGCGTGTGCTGCCGGCGCGTTTGTACGGCCGTAAGGAAACCGGCGGCGCGGTGGAGATCCTGCTGGAACGCATCACCGGCGCGCGCACCGCGCGCGCGCAACTCGGTGTTGCCAAGAAACCGCGCAAGGGCGCGCGGATCGTGCTGGACGATGGCACGTTCGTGACCGTACTCGGCCGCGAGGAAGCGTTTTTCGATCTGCAATTCGAAACCGACGAGCCACTGGAGAAATTGCTGACGCGGATCGGGCGCATGCCGCTGCCGCCCTACATCACGCGCAAGGCGCAAGCCGCCGACGTCGAGCGCTATCAGACCGTGTACGCGCGCGCGCCGGGTGCGGTTGCGGCGCCGACCGCCGGGCTGCATTTCGATGCCGCGTTGCTGCAAGTGTTGCGCGAACGCGGCGTCGAATCCGGTTACGTGACCTTGCATGTCGGCGCCGGCACGTTCCAGCCGCTGCGCACCGAGCGCGTCGAGGATCACATCATGCATCGCGAATGGCTGAACGTCGGCGCGGAGTTGGTCGAGAAGATCCGCGCGACGCGCGCGCGCG